>DASQDV010000857.1:0-2947 GCA_035633995.1 Pyrinomonadaceae bacterium
GATGGGCGCGCCCCAGAAGCGCTGGCGCGAGATGCCCCAGTCGCGCAGGCGATACGTGACCGCGCCGCCGCCGAAATTTTTCTCTTCGGCGTAAGCCGTCATCTCGCGTATCGCATCTACGGACAACTTCCCGCCCCACGCGGCGGAGTTCACCAGAATGCCGTAGTCTGTGAAGGCGTGCGGCATGGCGGCGGATTGATCCAGCCCGTGCCCGTCGTCGTGCGCGATTGACTCCTGCGCGTGCGAGACGCGTTCGATGACGCGCCGGACGGGCAGCGAGTATTTTTGCGCAAACTCGAAGTCGCGTTCGTCGTGCGCCGGGACGGCCATCACCGCGCCCGCGCCGTATTCGATCAAAACGTAGTTCGCCACCCAGACGGGCATCTGCTCGCCGCTGAACGGATTGATGGCGAACAGACCCGTGTTGATGCCCTCTTTTTCTTCCTCCTCGCCTGCCGCCATGCTGGCCGCGCGGCTCGCGCGCGCCGCACGCACGCGCGCGACGAACGCCATCACACGCTCTTTCAGAGGCGACTCTTCCAGTTCATCGAGCAGCGGGTGCTCGGCGGCGACGACGATGGCCGTCGCGCCGTAAACGGTGTCAATGCGCGTGGTGAAGACGCGCACCGTCGCGTCCCCGTCCTTGATCGGAAAATCTATGTACGCGCCTTCGCTGCGCCCGATCCAGTTGCGCTGCATCGTCAGCACGCGCTCCGGCCACGCCGCCTCGATCTCCTGCATGTCCACGATCAACGCTTCGGCGTACTCGGTCGTGCGGATGAACCACTGTTCCAGATCGCGTTTCTCTACGGGCGTTCCGCAACGCCAGCACACGCCGCCCGACGATTGCTCGTTCGACAACACGGTCTCTTCCTTCGGGCACCAGTTGATCGGCGAGTTGCGCCGGTAGACGAGGCCGCGCTCCAGCATCCGCAGGAAGAACCATTGATCCCACCTGTAATAATCCGGGCGGTGCGCCGCCATCTCGCGCCGCCAGTCGAAACTGATCCCGATGCGTTTGAACTGCTCGCGCATGTGCGCGATGTTCGCTTCCGTCCACTCGCGCGGCTGCACGCCGCGTTTGATCGCGGCCTGCTCGGCGGGCTGCCCGAAGCTGTCCCAGCCAATCGGGTGCAGCACGTTGAAGCCTTGCAGCCGCTTGTGCCACGCCAGCGCGTCGCCGATGGAATAGTTGCGCACGTGCCCCATGTGCAAAAAGCCCGACGGGTAAGGCAGCATTTCCAGACAGAAAAACTTCGGTCGCGCGTCGTCAATTTCAACCTCGAACGCGCCCGTCTCAGCCCACACGCGCTGCCACTTCTCTTCAATCTTCTCCGGAAAATATTTTTCGTCCATAAGTCACACCCTTCCTTCCTCACCTGATCTCACAAGGCCGGACGCGCCGAAGCCCGTCTAGCTTCCGCTCTCCGCTTCCGGCTGATTCGTTGTTGATTGGTCGCTTTGGTGAAGTGTCGCCGCGTCGAACATAACCGCGCGCCAAAGTCAGGCGCGGTCGCCGAGCGGCACCGTAAGAAGGAGTTTGGTTGGTTTAACGAAACGGGTCATCAAAAATTCCTAAACGAAGTTTCACTCTCTAAACGTCCACATACTAACGCAGTCCAACTCGACTTGTCGAACAAATTTGCCGCCCCCGACTTCCGGCAGGTGAGGCGCGCGACCGGGATTTTTCCGTCACGCGCGAGCGCCGCCGGACAGGCGGCAACGACTTAGCCGCCGAATCTCGACACGAATCTCGACACGAGCGGCACTTTCAACAGGGAGGACATTCCCGGCAGGAAGGGCAGCATGAAAATTATCATCCCTATCAAAAAGAGTATGTGTTCCATGAAGGAAAAGAACCAGAGCGTCCGCAGCGTGCCGAGCCGTTCGGGCAGCCACTCGAATAATGGTATGGAATAAATGTTCATGCCGCCCTGCACGCGCTGCATAATCGAAGGGATGCCGCCCAGCACGAACGTGGCGAAGATGATCGAGCCGCCGAAGAAGACGAAGACCCAGTGTGCGATGACAGGGGGCAGTTGCACTTTATCTTTGCCCCACAACGCGAGCAGAGCCAGCACGGCGGCCTGAATGCTCACCAGCCAACTGCTCCAATCCTTCAACAGCTTGAGCGCATCGAGTTGTAGATTAACCGGGTTCACAGCCGTCTCCAGGAACATCTCGATTCTCCTTTAGATTTACGCGCGGCGGAATAAGCTCTACGTCGTCCCTGCTTTCGACGAAAGACCGGAGCGCGGCGAGGTTGCGTGCGTCGTCCCCCGTTTCGTCCTGCGGGGTTTCGAGGATGAACGCGGCGTGCGAGAGTTTCGTGTGCCGCGCGACGCGTGCGAGCGCCGTCGCGCCGATGTGGCCGAGCCCGATGTGCCAGTGGCGATCCACGCGCGAGTTATAGTCGGCCTTCGAGTCGTTGAAGTGGACGGCGCGGACATTCTCTGTGCCGACGTTTCTTTCGAGCGCGTCGAAGGTGGCCGAGAGTCCGTCTTCGGCGCGGATGTCGTAGCCTGCCGTGAAGGCGTGCGCCGTGTCGAAGCAGACGCCCAGGTTGAGCGCGGGGCAGGCGGCGATGATGTCTCTCAGGTGCTCGAAGCGGTGGCCGATGCACGCGCCCTGCCCCGCAGTGATTTCCAGGAGGACGCGGAACCGGGAGAGTTCCAGGCCGTCGCACGCGGCGCGCAAACTCTCCGCGCAGGTGCGTATGCCGTCCGTCTCGCACGCGCCCCGCGCGCTGCCCGGATGCACGACCAGGTAATCCGCGCCGAGCAGCAGCCCGCGCTCGACCTCTTCACGAAACGAAGCGACGGACTTCTCGCGTATCACTTCATCGGCGGCGGCGAGATTGATCAAATAGTTGGCATGGATGACGACGGGCGCAATCTCCGTCTCGCGGCGGACGCGCTTGAAAGTTTCCACTTCTTCGCCCGTCAGC
>DASQDV010000858.1:0-8014 GCA_035633995.1 Pyrinomonadaceae bacterium
GCAAAGGTCGCGGGCAGTTGCAGACGTTTGAGCAGCGGATGCATATAGTCACACCTTTCTCGAACGAGCCGGACAACTCTTTAACTTATCAAGCGTCAGTAAGAACGAAGCGCCCTGATCTTTCTTGCGCGGCGAGTAAGACCGGTGAGCCGTGCCTCGCCCTCTCGCGGAGCGGAGAGCCGCCGCGCGCCTCAGTCGTCTGTCAGCGTCGCGACGATGTTGCCCGGGTCGTGCACGGCGACGGGCAGGCGTCTGCGAATCTCTGCGAGCAGCGTCAGTTGTTTTTTGTAAGAACTGAGCATGATGCTGACCGGGAGCCTGCGCCCGTCGGCACGCAGCGCGAGTTCGATGTTGCCTTTGAAGCGGTTGATGCGCGCGTCTCTAATTGTGCTCCACGCGACGAAGCGCCGCCCGCGCAGGCCGAGGATGATGATGCCCGCTTCGTAGAACTTGACGCGGAAGACGTTGGTGGTGAAGTAGAGCAGGAGCGCGACGCACGCGAAGGTGACGACGAACGTGCCGAGCCACCCGAAGATGTCCGAGAGCGACGACGGATCGCGCAACTGCCAGTAGAGATTTACGACGGCGACCGTGCCGAAGACGAGTGTGAAGATAACGGACAGCGTGATCATGAAAATGGCGAACCCCTTGTGCGGCTCGAAATTCATGTCCTCAATTTTCATCTGACGCGTCCGCCGTCCCTTCAATAGTTTCTCCGCGCGCCGAGAGAAGATAACTGCAAGTCGTCCCGTCGGCGGGCGCGACCCATTTTTCACGCACGCGTGTTGTCCGTCAATCCCCGCTCGCATAAGATGACGGGCGAGACACGCGCGTGCCCGAACTATTCCAACCCGTCATCCTGCGCTACGACTCGCTGACTTCGACCAACACGGAGGCGGCGGGACAGGCCGCGCGCGGCGCGGGAGAGGGCTTGTGCGTCGTGGCGCGCGAGCAGACGCGCGGGCGCGGGCGGCGCGAGCGCGTCTGGGCGTCGCCGCCCGGCGCGGGTCTCTATTTCAGCATCGTTCTGCGACCGCGCCTCGACGCGCAGGCGTGGCCGCTCATCACCCTGATGGCCGCCCTCGCCGTGCGCGACGCGCTCCGAGAGGCGTGCGCGCTTGAGACGGACATCAAGTGGCCGAACGACATCCTCGCCGGAGGTCGCAAACTCTGCGGCATCCTCGCCGAAGCAATCGAGACCAAAACGGGGCGCGCCTGCATCCTCGGCATCGGCATCAACCTGAGCGAGAGCGCGTACCCGCCGGAGTTGCGTGAGCACGCCACCTCCGTCGAAGCCGCGACGGGCGCGCCGCCGCCGAACCTCGAAACGCTGCTTGCCGCGCTCGTCCGTTGTCTCGCAAAGCGCTACGCGCAACTGCAATACGCGCCCGAAGGCCAACACGAAATCATACGCGACTGGTCGGCCAACTCTTCCTACGCCGCAGGCAGGCGCGTCCGCGTCCACGCCGGCGAGGAAATCTACGAAGGCACGACGCGCGGCCTTGAACCGGACGGGGCGTTGCGTGTAGAAACGGCGACGGGCGCAACAAGGATCGTGCGCGCGGGCGACGTTCACGCGCTGCGCGCGGAAACGTCGAACGTAGAAGGGTAGAGATCAATTAAAAGCTGTCAGTTGTCCCTCGTCCGTCGTCAGTTGTTCAATACAATCTTTAGCAACCAGCGCGATAACCACTTGCAACTGACAACGGACAACGGACAACTGACAACGGACTACTGACAGTCTTCCTTCATCGTTGAGGTGTCTATGGCAAGAATTGAAGGCGTCAAATTGGAAGAGGCGGACGGCTACATCAGGCGCGTGTTCGAGGCGCAGGCGCGCAAGTGGGGCGCGCCGCTCCTGAATCACCTGCTCTACGCGCGCCGCCCGGCGATCTTTCGCGGCGTGCGCGCGATGTGGGGCGGCATCGAGGCGTCGGGGCTGATTGACGCGCGGCTGCAAGCACTCGTCAACCGCCGCGTCGCCGCGCTCAACAATTGCGAGTTTTGACAGGATATCAACGCTGCGGTCGGCAGCGAACTCGGCCTCGCCGAAGAGAAAATTTTAGCCCTCGCAGATTACGCCCGAAGCGCGCTCTACACGGAAGCCGAACGCGCCGCGCTCGAATACGCAGACGCCATGACCATCACCGGGCGCGAAACGACGGACGAACTCTTTGCACGCCTCCGCCGCTTCTACGAAGACGACGCCATCGTCGAACTGACAACCATCATCGCCTGGGAGAACGCTTCCAGCAAATTCAACCGCGCCCTGCGCGTGCCCTCGCAAAACTTATGGAAACGATGAAGGCGGCGCGATGAACGATGAATGAAAAACAACAACCCGTGTCTGCCGCTTCCGTCTCCGTCGTGCCGCCTTCATCGTTGCCCTCCAAACGCATCGTCCTGTCCACCTTCGGTTCGTTCGGCGACGTGCACCCTTACGTCGCCGTCGCGCTTGAGTTGAAGGCGCGCGGGCATCATCCCGTCATCGCCACGTCGGAGATATACCGCGCGAAGCTGGAGGCGCTCGGACTCGAACTTCATACGATGCGCCCCGTCGTGCCGTCTTATGATGAGCCGGAGAAGGTCGTCCCGATGCTCGAAAAGCTGATGGACGCGCGCACGGGCACGGAAGAGGTGATCAACACGCTCATCGTCCCGCACCTGCGCGACACCTACGACGATCTGCTCGCCGCCGTTCGCGGCGCAGACCTGCTTGTGACGCACCCGCTCTCGATGACGGGGCCGCTTATTGTGGAGCAGACGGGCATCGCTTGGGTGTCGAGCGTGCTCGCTCCCGCTTCGATGCTTTCGATTTACGATCCGCCCGTGCCGCCGCAGTTGCCCGCGCTGCACAAGTTGATGATGCTCCACCCGTCAATCACGCGCGTCGTCATGCAACTTGGCAGGTGGCGCTCGCGTCCGCTGTGGACGGCGCTCGACGGGCTGCGGGCAGAAGTCGGCCTCGCGTCTGGCGCGCACCCGCTCTTCGAGGCGCAGCATTCGCCGACGCTCGTGCTCGCGCTCTTCTCGCGCGTCTTGGCCGACCCGCAGCCCGACTGGCCGCCGCACACACTCATCACGGGCTTCCCCTTCTACGACCGCCGCGACATGGCGGGCGACGCCAAAGATGGCGACGGCCTCTCGCCCGAACTCAGACAGTTTCTCGACGCCGGAGAGCCGCCCGTCGTGTTCACGCTCGGTTCGTCGGCCATCTGGGTCGCACGTGATTTCTACCGCGAGTCAATCGCCGCCGCCCGCGCGCTAGGCTGTCGCGCCCTGTTGCTCATCGGCCACGAACGCAATCGCTCCGCCGAACCGCTGCCCGCAGGCATCGCCGCCTTCGAGTACGCGCCTTACAGCGAGGTGCTGCCGCGCGCACGCGCCGTCGTGCACCAGGGCGGCGTCGGCACGACGGGACAGGGTTTGCATTCGGGTCGCCCCGCGCTCGTCGTCCCCTTCAGCCACGATCAATTCGACAACGGTGCGCGCGTCGCGCGTCTGGGGTGCGGGCGCATGCTCGCGCGCAACGAGTACAACGCCGCGAGCGCGACGCGCGAACTCGGCGCGATCCTCGCCGACGAAAGTTATCACGCTCACGCACTGGAAGTCGGTCGGCGCGTCGAGGCGGAAGACGGAGCGCGCACGGCCTGCGACGCGATTGAGGAAGTGCTCGGACGGCGCTGACGGGTGACGCGCGGCGCGCGACGGGCTAATATCTCTCCCGCCGGTTAGCCATCCTGAACGCACGTTGATGCCGCATGGAAGAGACGCATTTCACTCCGCTCGAATCCGCGAGACTAATTCTGCGCCGCTTCGCCGACAGAGACCTCGCGCCGTTTCTCGCCTATCTCAACGACCCCGACGTGGCGCGCTATCAAACGTGGGAGTCTTACACGGAGCGGGAGGCGCAGGCGGCGATTGATACACAGAAAGAACTCGTGCCCGGCCTCGCCGGACGCTGGTTCACTTTCGCCCTCGAAGCGAGAGAGACGGGCGCGCTCGTCGGGCACGTCGCCCTCAGCGTCAAAGCGGAGGAACAACGACAGGCGGAGATCGGATTCACGCTCGCGCGCGAGTATCATGGCGAAGGTCTGGCTTTCGAGGCCGCCGCGCGCGTGCTCGATTACGTGTTCGACGAACTCAAACTGCATCGCGTCGTCGCCATCACGGATTGCGAGAACACGCGTTCCGTCGCGCTCCTCGAAAGGTTGGGAATGAGGCGCGAGGGACACTTCATCCAAAACGTCTGGTTCAAAGGAAAGTGGGGCGACGAATATTCATACGCCGTCCTGCGCGACGAATGGTTGCGCCGGCGCGGAGAATAACTGCGGCGGGATGTTCGCGGGCATCTCGCCAACAAAAATTTCCGGCTCGTCGCTTCTCGCTCGTCGCTTGTTACCCGTCACTGTTCACATATGCTTCTAGTCATCGATGTCGGAAACACTAACACTTCGCTCGGCGTCTACGACGGCGAACGGCTCGCTTCGCACTGGCGGCTGACGACCGAGCGGGGGCGCACGGTTGACGAGTACGGCGTGCTGGCGCGCAATTTGTTCGCGCTCGCCGGGCTGGACTTCAAAGCGATCAACGCGGTCGCCGCCGCGTCCGTCGTGCCGCAGTTGAACTTCACCGTCAAGCGCATGGCCGAAGAGTATTTTCACCTCTCGCCGCTCTTCATAGACCACACCACCGCGACGGGCATGGAGATTCTCTACCAGCCGCCTTCTGACGTGGGCGCGGATCGCATCGTGGACGCCGTCGCCGCCCGCCACAAGTACGGCGCGCCGGTCATCGTCGTTGACTTCGGCACGGCGACCACCTTCAACGCCGTGAGCGCCGCCGGGCAGTATCTCGGCGGCGTCATCACGCCCGGCATCCAAATCTCTTCCGACGCGCTTTTCGCTCGCGCCGCGCGCCTGCCCCGCGTCGAGATCAAACGACCGTCCGCCGTCATCGGCTCGACCACGGGCGGCGCGATCCAGTCCGGCCTCTATTACGGCTACGTCGGCCTCGTGGACGGCATCCTGCGCCGCATGCGCGAGGAACTCGGAGCGGACGTGCGCGTCGTCGCCACAGGCGGCCTCGCCCCGCTCATCGCCACCGGCTCCGAACTGATCGAAACCGTAGACGACACGCTCACGCTCGAAGGGCTGCGCCTGATTTATGAGCAGAGCCGCCCGTAGCCCGTTGTCAGTTGCACGTGCCTGATGAATGAGCAGCTAAAGATTCAGATCGAGCAACGGACTACGGATAAAAGACAACTGACAACGGACTACTGACAACTGACCTTGAACTACTTTAACTACTTCACAGAGATCGAAGATACGTTTATCCGGCGCAGGGGTAAGCACTTGTTGTTGAGTCCGATGGACTGGGCTTTGATCGAGGGCTGGAAGGCGCGCGGCGTGCCGCTGCACATCGTCTTGCGGGGCGTCGAGCAGTCGTTCGATTCCTACGAGGCGAAGCCGCGACGGCGCAGCGTGAAGTCGCTCTTTTACTGTCAGGAGGAGGTCGAGGCGCAGTACGCCGAGTGGCTTGAATCGCAGGTCGGCGCGTCTGCAACTACTGCGGCGGCGGAACAGACTCCGGCGGGCGAAGAGAAGGGCGCTGCAAGTGCGGCGCAGGGAAACGGCGCGCTGCCTTTCCCGCGCGAAGTGATCGCGGGGCATCTGGCGGAGAGCCGCGCGGCTCTGGAACGCGCGGGCGCACAGCAGCAGGAGAGAGCGGCGGGGGAACTGGCCGAAGCGCTCGCCCGCGCCGCCGCGCGCCTGTCCGCGCTGGAAAAGGATTTCAACGCCGCTGCGCGCCCCGACGCCGAACAACTCGAAGGCTCGCTCGGCGATCTGGAAAATTTGCTGGATCGTGCGCTGCGCGCCACGCTCCCGCCCGAGCGCGTCGAAGCGCGGCGCGCCGAAGCCGCCGCGCAACTCGAACCCTACCGCAAGCGCATGGAGCGCGCCACTTACGAGCAGACGCTCGACACTCTGCTGGCGAAACTCCTGCGCGAAGATTGCGGCCTGCCGCGCCTCAGCTTGTTCTATCTCTGAGCGGCGCGGGATAATTTGCATCACATGAAAAGACAACAGCAGCAGGGGCGACGCCATCGAGAGCGCCCGAGAAAGTTGTCCGGCGTCGAAGGCACGCTCGGCGCGGGCGCGACGCTCGAAGTCGAGATCGAGCGCATCGTGCCGGGCGGCGCGGGGCTGGCGCACGCCGAAGGGCACACGTTGTTCGTGCCGCTCACAGCGCCCGGCGACCGCGTGCGTGTGCGCGTGGATCGCGTGCGCGGCAAGGTGGCCTTCGCTTCGCTTGTGGAAGTCGTCGCGCCCGCGCCCGCGCGCGTCGAACCTTTGTGCCCTTACTTTGGTCGCTGCGGAGGCTGCGATTTCCAGCAGTTGACCTACGAGGCGCAACTCGAAGCCAAAGTCGAGATCATACGCGACTGCCTCAGACGCATCGCGCGCATTGAGCCGCCCGCCGAAATTTCGATCACGCCCTCGCCAGACATCTGGCGTTATCGTTCGCGCGCACGCTGGCAACACGACGCGTCGCGGCAACTGCTCGGCTACTACGAACTCGCCTCGCACCGCGTCTGCGACGTAATCGAATGTCCCGTCATCATCCCCGAAGTGCAAACGAAACTCACGCACCTGCGCGCGACGCTCGGCGAAGGCGCGCTTGACGCAGCGGGCGACATCGAAGAATTTCAAGCCGTGGCGGGCGACGACGGCGTCTCGCTCGTGCCGCCACTCGCAGAAGCGGACGCGCGCGAACGCTTCCGCCTGATCGCTGGCGAGCGTTACCGCTTCAACGCCCGTTGCTTTTTCCAGATCAATCACACGCTACTCGAACCGCTCCTCGCCGAAGCGCTCAAGGGCGCAGGCGGCGACGGCGGCGAGACGGCGGTTGATCTCTACTGCGGCGTCGGTTTGTTCACACTGCCGCTCGCGCGCCGCTTCGCACGCGTCACGGGCATCGAGGGCAACGCGGAGGCCGCCGCCTTCGCGCGCCTCAACCTCTCGGATGCGGAACTCTCAAACGCCGAGATCAAGACGGCGCGCGTCGGCGCATGGCTCGCGGCGAACGCCGCCGCTCTCGCGCCCGTTGACTTCCTCCTCCTCGACCCGCCGCGCGCTGGCGCTGAAGCCGAAACAATCGCGGGCATCATCGCCGCCGCGCCGCAGCGCATCAGTTATGTCTCCTGCGATCCGGCCACCCTCGCGCGCGACCTGCGCGCCCTCCTCGAAGCGGGCTTCGTCCTTGATACCATCAAGGCATTTGATATGTTCCCGCAGACACACCACGTCGAAACAATCGTGCATCTCACGCATGTCTCCTCCTAAATACAAAGGGCTTAATTTCTTTCCGGTATAAGGTACTGCCGGGGGCGACGCTCCGCGCAAGTGGTATTTGAGGATGAAACACGACTAACGGCTCTTGTATATATTCGCAATGACTCCCGTAAAAATCTGCTATTTTGTGCCCGTCTGTGCGCAACAACTTTTGTTTTTAGCAAATTGATCCGGTAAAGTTTGGCCGCTGCCCGTTGCCGCCCGCATGAACCTCGCAAGATATGAAACACTTGCGGTGTCGAGAGCGGGTATTCGCCAGTTTGCGCCGGAGCGCCGAGCAGCGTCTGCGCGAACAGCGCGAGTCGCGCGTCGCAAGAGCGCGAACAGTTGCTCAAGAGCGAACAGACGGCGCGCGGCGGAAAGCGCGGGTGAAGGGCAAAGGGCGATATTCACCGTGCGTCTGCCTTTGGCGTCCACAGCAGCGGCGCGCGAGTTGGCGACCGCAGCGACGCAGCCCGTAGGCGATTCTGTACCCACTTAAAAATACAACGGTTGAATCTTAAAGGCTGAAACTGCTTGCAAGACAAAGCGGCTGACTCTCAGGGGCAGTCTTTTTATCCTCACCCGCTCGCGCTGCTGGCGGCATCCTTCGCCGCCGGAATACTGCTCGCCCGCTTTATACATCTCACGCACTTCTTTCCTTTAACTGCGGGCGCGCT
>DASQDV010000859.1:0-3423 GCA_035633995.1 Pyrinomonadaceae bacterium
CGCGCGAAGTCCGCCGGGATACCCATCGTCTTCGTCAACCTCGTCGGCGCAAACGACGGCGTCATCTTCGACGGCGCATCAATCGTCACGGATCACAAGGGACAGATCATCCTGCAAGCCCCGCCCTTCGAGGAGTTCTACGGGTCGGTTTCGCTCGACTGCGACAGGTGCGACACCTATTGCCTGCCCGGCGACGACATCGAGACCATCCACGACGCGCTCGTGCTCGGCATACGCGACTACGCGCGCAAGAATCGCTTCTCGCGCGCCGTGCTCGGTTTGTCGGGCGGCATTGATTCGGCGCTCGTCGCCGCGCTCGCCTGCCGCGCGCTCGGCGCAGAGAACGTTCTGTCGGTGATGATGCCGTCGCCTTTTTCGTCGCGCGGGAGCGTGGACGATTCCGTCGCACTCGGTCGCAACATCGGCATGCCGACGATTGAACACCCGATCAGCGCGGCCTACGAAGTGTTAGTCCGTGAACTCAAGTTAGAGAACCCCGGCACGGGGCTGGAAGAGATCGCGCGGCAGAACACGCAGTCGCGCCTGCGCGGAAATATCCTGATGGCGATCTCGAACGCCGAGAGCCGTCTGCTGCTCTCGACCGGCAACAAGTCGGAACTCGCGCTCGGCTATTGCACGCTCTACGGCGACACGAACGGCGGCCTCGCCGTGCTCGGCGACGTGCTCAAGACCGAAGTGTGGGCGCTCTCCCGCTTCGTCAACCGCGAGCGCGAGATCATCCCCACCGCGATCATCGAAAAACGTCCCTCAGCCGAACTCGCGCCCGGCCAGTTTGACGATCAATCGCTGCCGCCTTACGACCGCCTCGACCCGATCCTCAAACTCTACTGCGAACTCAAAGCCACGCCCGAAGAGATCGTCGCCTCCGGGCACGACAGCGCGCTCGTCTTCGACGTGCTGAACCGCGTCGAAGCGCCCGCCAACGAATTCAAGCGGCGGCAACTCCCGCCGACTCTGATCATCTCGCGCCACGCCATCGGCATCGGGCGTCGTCGCCCGGTCACACACCGCTACCGCCGGCAGGTCTTGAAAGCGGTCGAGCGCGCGGCGGAAGGGCAAGCGTAAAAGAAGAAGGATGAAGGAGAAGACAGAAAACAGAATACAGGAATCAGAATGAGGACTCGTTCAGGTTTTCTTCTGACTTCTGTATTCTGTTTTCTGTCTTCTCCTTCATCGTTCTCTGTTATGTGTCTGCGATGAGGTTTTGAAAGTCGCTATAGGTTTAGTTGATCGAAACAAGCGCGGGCGTCAGTATCTCGCCTTCGGGGTCGGCGTGGCCGATGGCCGAGTCGAGTTCCGTTTCGATGTCTCCGGCGGAGACGGGCGCGAGGTTGCGGAAGTCGAAGAGTTTCGGGTCGAGCAGGTGTGAGGGGATGGCGTTGCCGAGCGCAGTCAGCATCGAACTGCGTATGTTCGGTATCTCGCGCTCCAACTCCGTAACGAGGCGGTTGATGCGCGCGCGTTTTAAGTTCGACTGCGAGCCGCACAGGTCGCAGGGGATGATCGGAAACTCTTTCAGCGCGGCATATTCTGCGATCTCCTTCTCGCGGCAGTAGGCGAGCGGGCGGATGACCGTGTTCAGCCCGTCGTTCGAGCGCAGGACGGGCGGCATCGCTTTGAGTTGGCCGACGAAGAAAAGGTTGAGGAGGAAGGTGGTGATGATGTCGTCGGCGTGGTGGCCGAGCGCGATCTTGGTGCAGCCTTCTTCCTGCGCGATTGAGTAGATGATGCCGCGCCTGAGGCGCGAGCAGACCGAGCAATAAGTTTTACCTTCGGGCACGAGCCGCTTGACGATGGAATAGGTGTCGCGCTCGACGATGCGATAGGGCACGCCGCGCGTCGCGAGGTAGGCGGGCAAAACGTCTGCGGGAAAGTTCGGCTGCTTTTGATCGAGGTTGACGGCGAGCAGGTCGAAGTGGACGGGCGCGCGCTCGCGCACGTCGAGCAGGAGATCGAGCAGCGTGTAGCTGTCCTTGCCGCCCGAGACGCAGACCATCACGCGGTCGCCGTCCGCGATCATCCCGAAGTCCTTGATCGCCTCGCCCATCTGCCTGAGCAGCTTCGTCTTGATTTTGCTTTCGACAAACATATACGCTAACCGGCGCGCGCCGAATGCGCGCGCTTTAACCCTTCCGACTCGTCAAACTCTTAACCACCGACTCGAACGCGTTCAAGTATCGCCGAAGACCGCGCGCGGGTTCAACCCGCCGAAGCCTTCGTGCCAAACCCGCGACGACCGGGCGCAACGGCATCGCAATAAACTTTCAACGCGCTCGCAACCCTCGTGCACGCGCGTTACCCTATATTCTCTCGCAACGAACATTCCTTCGATAGAGGAATAAAAAAATCGAAAGCGTCGGGCTTGGGGGAGTTTGGCGCTTTCGTTCTCCTTAGAGTCAGGTTGGACGAGAAGTAGCAGCAACGGCACGCGCGGCCAACCGCGCCGCGAGTCTCGAACAGAAAAAGCAGAGTCAACATGAACGAGAGGGCAGACCCTAAACGCCGGGTCTGCCCTTTCACTTTTGAGAGGGACGACAAGAGCGCGCCCGTGATTTCACGTTCGCCGCGCGGGCTTATTTCGCGTTCGACGCGCCCGCGCCCAGATGTTCGCGCAAAAAACGCACGGTGCGTTGCCACGCATCGGCGGCGGCATCGGCGTTGTAGACCTCCGGGCGTTCGTCGTTGAAGAAGGCGTGGTCGGCATTCTCATAGACGTGTATCTCGATTGGCTTGCCGAGCGCGTTCAATTTCGCTTCGAGTTCGCGCGCAAGCGCGGGCGTGGCGAACGTGTCGCGTTCGGCGTAGAGGCCGAGCACGGGCGCGCGCAAATTTTCGAGATCGGGTTTGACCTTCGGATGCCCGCCGTAAAAGACGACGCACGCGCCGACCTGTGCGTTCTTCGACGCGGCGTAGAGCGAGAGCGCGCCGCCCATGCAGAAGCCGACCGTGCCCACGCGCGCGCCCTCGGTCGCTTCGTGCGCGAGCAAATATTCTATCGCGCCGCGCAAATCTCGCTCCGTGCGTTCGATGTCGAGCGCCATCATCAGCTTGCCCGCTTCGTCGGGCGAAGTGGTGGAGCGCCCGTGATAGAGATCGGGCGCGAGCGCGACGAAGCCTTCGGCGGCGAAGCGTTCGCACACGCCTTTGATGTGCGGCACGAGTCCCCACCATTCCTGTATGACGATGACGCCCGCGCCCGTGCCCGACTCCGGCACGGCCAGATAGCCTGCGGCCGTCGCTCCGTTGCTTTTGAATTCGACCATCTCGTTCGGCATAACGTTCTCCTGTCCGATGCGTCCGTGCGTTTGTTCGCGCGTGTTGATTGCCGGTGCAGTATAAAGTATAGAGACGCGAATCGTGAATCGTAAATCGTGAACAGAAGAAGAATGTGAATCGTGAATC
>DASQDV010000860.1:0-6899 GCA_035633995.1 Pyrinomonadaceae bacterium
AACCTTTGCGATGCACGACGAACATGGAGATGTTCGTGCCGTCCTTCGTCTGGTAAAAAACCTGCTTCACCTCAATCGCCTTCGCATCGACGGTCGGCGCGTCAACGCGCGCCCATTCGCCGAGCGCGCCCGTCGCCGCGTCGTAGCGATAGACGGCGGGCGGCAGGCCATAGGAAGCGAATGTGAAGAACGCCTCGCCGCCGTCTTCTTCGCCGCTCGTGCCGCTCGCCGTGCCGAGCACGGGCAATTTCACATCGCGCACGGCCTTCCCGTCGCGCGTGAACACGGCGAGGCGCGACGCGGCGCGCTCAAGATAGTTGACGAGAATCTGCTCGGCGATGACGGTGAACGACGTGATGGCCGAGTTTTGCGCTTCGGGAACGACGACGCGCCAACTCGTGCGTCGCGGGTTGGCGGGTGCGACGGCGAAGATGCGCCCCATCGCCGCGTCTTCGGTCGAGAGGATGTACATCATATTGCCGACGACACGCGCCGTGTAGCTCGCGTCTTTGCCTTCGGCGACCGTGATGAATTCGCCCAACTCGTCGCGCAGATCGCGCAGGTAGAGATCGTTTTTCCCCGTCCCGCGCGAGACGGAGATGGTGAGCCACCGCCCGTCGCGCGAAAGACCGACCGAAGGCCACTGCGTCGGCTGCCGCTCGCGCTTGAAAATCTCCACGTCCTTCGCCGGATCGTCGCCCAGACGGTGCAGGTAGACGCGGCGATGATAATTCTCCTCGCCCTTTGCGACCGTGCCGGGCGCGGAGAAACGCGTGTAATAAAAGCCGTCCCCGCCCGGCAGCCACGCGAGCGACGCGGCGCGCGTGTTGGGAATCTTCTCCTTGAGATTGCGCCCCGTGTCCGCGTCCATGACGTAGAGCGTGGATTGCTCGTTGCCGTTCTCCGAAAGTCCGTAGGCGAGCCGCTTGCCGTCGTGCGATGCGTACCACCAGTCGAGCGCGATTGTGCCGTCCGGCGAGAGAGCGTTCGGATCGAGCAGCACGCGGTCTTGTGCCTTCGCGCCTTCGCGCACGTAAAGCACGGGCTGATTCTGCTGCCCCTCGCGCCGCGTGTAAAAGTAACGACCGCCGCGCGGCGCGGGCGCGCTGACCGTGCCGATTGCGAGCAGTTGCGAGAGACGCTGGCTGACAGCCGCGCGTCCCGGCAGCGGGTCGAGCGTGCGGCGCGTGTAGGCGTTCTGCGCCTCCGTCCAAGCGCGCACCTCCGGAGATTCGCCCTGCTCCAACCAGCGGTACGGGTCGCTGACTTTGACGCCGTGCAGCGTTTCGACGAGCGTTTCGGCGCGCGTCTCCGGCGGCCTTGAAGCGGTGTTGAAACTCTGCGCCGGGGCGACGGAAGCGAGCGCGACGATGAACGCGAACGCGCTTCGCAAGCGTCGCGCGGCGGGAATGCGGAGAGCCTTTTTCATAAACTCGGTCTTACTGTGCGAGGCGTTGTTCGACGCGCGGCAGGCTGGCGATGATCGTTTCGCCGACGATCTGCAAACTGCGCGGCGAAATTTTATCCAGCGTGTCTTCGGCGGTGTGCCAGTAACGATAGCCGCTGAGCTGGATCACATCAACGACCGGAATCTCAGCCTGCAAAAACGGGATGTGGTCGTCCTCCACGCTCTCTTCCGTGTCCGGGAATTGCGCCGAGTAGCCGAGTTCGTCGGCGGTGTCCCAGATGATGTCTACGAGCCAGGGCGTGCTGAGCGACTCGCGCGGGATCGCGAGATTCGTGTAACCGATCATGTCGAGCAGGATCATGGCGCGCACGCGTCTGGTTTCGCCGCGCGCCGCGAGTTGCGAGACGTAGCGGCGGCTGCCGTAGGTGTTATCCGGCGCTTCCTCCGTCCCGCACTGGCTCCAACTCTGGCAGAAAGCCTCTTCGCCGTCAAAGAAGACGAACCAGTAGGTGAAGCGCGGCTTGCGCCCGGAAGCGGCGAGCGAGCGCGCGATCTCTATGAGCGCTCCCGTAGAAGAACCGGCGTCGTTTGCGCCGACGAAGCGAAATTCTTTGACGGGCTTCGTATCGTAATGGCTGGAGACGATGATCACATCGCTTGATTCGCCCGCGAGTTCCGCCGTCAAATTCACCATCTGGCGCGCGCCCACAGGAGTTTGCGCCGTGAACGCGTCGCTCGTGACTTTCAAATTGGCGGCTTCGAGTTCGCCGGTGATGTACTGGCGCGTGCGCGCGAGTTCGGCTGAGCCTGCCGGGCGTGGCCCTATCTCGACCATCCGGCGGACATGCTCGAAGGCGCGCTGCCCGTCGAACGTGGGACGCGTTTGCGTCGCCGGCGCGGCGTTGGGCGTTGACGACACGGCGTTGCTTTGCGCGTTGTTGTTGTTCGGCGCGTTGCTGTTGCAGGCGGCGAAGACGAGCGTGAGAAGCAGGAGGACGAAGACGGGCGCGAAATTCAAACTCCCGAAAGAGAGGGCGCGGCGCGGCGCGTTCTGAGATGAGGGCATCTTATTCATGGAAGAGGGGCAACAGAGAATGCGCGCCGGGCGCTCCTGCGGCGGCGGCGGCGCGCATGATCTACGTGTGTCAGGAGAAATTCAGGACGCGGGCTTGTCGGCTTTTGTCGAGCTTTTCTTCGCGCCCGCGACGTGCTCTGCGGGGCGACGCGCCTGGCGTTCGCGGCGCGCTCGCTCGCGTCCGAAGTTGACGATAAAATCCAGCCCCTTCTCGAAATACGAGGCGGGCACGTCGGCGATGGCCTTGAAGGTTTGGCGCGCGACGATGGCTTCGAGTTCGACGAGCGTGGCGAGTTTTTGCGTCAGGGGAAGTTCGCGAAACTCCGCGCGCAGGTCTTGCTTCGTCTCTTCCGCAGTCTCCTGCCGCACGGTTTCGGGGACGGGTTGGAGGACGAGATCGCCCGCGCGTTCGATCTTCGCCTGACAGGCGAGACGTTCGCCTGCGGCGAGACGTTCGGGGCTGAGCCGCGTGCGTTCCGCCTGAGTCAAACCGGACAGCAGCGTCGCGCCTTCTTTGACGACGACGGCGCACGTATCGCATTCGCCGCGCCCCTCGCATTCCGCAGGCAGGCGCAAGCCCAGACGCTTCGCCGCGTCCCACAGGTATGTCCCTTCGGCCACCACGCCGTGCCGACCGTCCGGCACAAACTCAACGTTCACACTCATCGCACACCCCCACACTGTTCTTCGGGTCTGTCGGGTTAAATTTCCGCGGGAGACGATTCGGAACTTACACCAACGGGAGGCAAATGTAAAAAGGGGAAAGGGAAAAGGGGAAAGGAGAAGGGAGACCGAAAACTGTTCCGGTTGTCGTCTTCCCTTTCCCCTTTCCCCTTTTCCCTTTCCGCTTTGCCTAGTGCGTGCTCGGCGCGCTGACGAAGCGCACGCGCGGTTCGGCGCTCGACTCGTCTTTCTTCTGCTTGCCGCGATTGTCGCGACGGCAATCCGCACACGAACCGAACATGCGCAGCGTGTGGTGCGACGACTCGAAGCCGTGTTTGGAGGCAATCGCTTCTTGCAGGGTTTCGAGTTTTTCGGAATAGAATTCGATGGTCTTCCCGCAATCGGTGCAGATCATGTGATCGTGGTGCGGGTGGTTGTAGTTGTGTTCGTAGCGCGTGCGCCCGTCGCCGAAGCGCACGGCGCGCGCCAACCCCGCGTCGGTCAAAAGCTTGAGCGTGCGATAGACGGTGGTTTGGCCGATTTCGGGGTCTTCCTTCTGCACGAGCCGGTAGAGGTCTTCGCTCGACAAATGTTCTTCGGTGCGCAGGAACACGTCGAGGATAAGGTCGCGTTGCGCCGTGCGCTTGAGACCGGCGCGCTGGATGTGGCGATGAAAAATTTCTTGCTCTTCGGTCATACCGTTTTCGGTTGCTTCGGCTGAAACCCGCTTGATGTTTGTTGGCACGCAGGGATTTTAACATTAGCGCGCGCGATGTGTGAAGAAGTTGGTTGCTTCGCTGCCGCCGTGCTATCTTTTCGCGCATGGTGCCGGGGTGGCGGAATGGCAGACGCGACGGACTTGAATGTCTTGAGCACCCAGAGCGAAATCTCCGGTGTGAATGGGGTCAAATTCGGTGAAACCTTTAAGCTGGCAACACCGAGCTAAGTTTGGAGGCTATATTTTTGCCGCGATAAGTTGGAGTTAAAGCATGGCAGTTGGGACAAAGCAGGCGTAAGTTGGATAGCTGATTATCGTATCGGTCTCCATTAATGTGATCTAGTTCAAGAGGGATAGGTTGTTTCAACCAACTTATTTTTTTACAACTAGAGCATTTTCGAGATAAGAGACCTTGAGATAAAAGTTTGTTCTTCAACTTGAAAGATTGTATTTGAAGCTCATTATTCAAATACTTTTCTATCGGCTGTTTTGCTCCAAAGGTCTTCCCTGTATTCCAACGTTGTCCGGTGAAGTGGGAAATATCTAAATCGAAGTGCTTAACAGCTTTTCTGAGTACTTCATAATTCCCACCGTATGGAGCAACGCCAAGTTTATCTAACGTCTGAGCAAGTGAAGAGGATGTTTTGACCGCTTCTATTAACTGGCGTTCGGTATATTTACGTAGCTTCATATGACCTCCAAAAAAGTGTAGAGACTAGACGGCTCCCACCTGACTGTTGCGCATTGATGTAACAAAAGGTGAAGGTATAGTCCAGACCACAAACCGTTAATCGAGGCGGGCGGCGAAAGCCGTAGTGGTAAGAAAATCCGTTGGCCGTAAGGCCGTGAGGGTTCGAGTCCCTCCCTCGGCACCAACTCATCTATGACAAAAATTCGGGCGGACGGCGGAAGCGTAAATGCTTCCACCGTCCGCCCGTTTCATTTGGCGATTTCGCTTTAAGTCTTTTCCGGCGGCCACACGTCAACGACGAGAGACTCGGCGTAGTGGACGAGCGGCTTGGCCTTCAATTTTGGCAGGTAGTCGGACTCGACGATGTCGGACTCGTGCGAGAGGAGCGTGGCCTGCCTGAGAGGCCAGGGCTTGTGATGGATGCGCGCGCGGTAGATGCTCTCGTTCGACGCGGAATAGAGGCAGTAGCGCTCGGTGAGGAAAAATTCCAGCGTGCCCGGTTCCGCTTCGGGGAGGTTTTTCCCGATCTTCCACGAAGCGTCGAAGCGTGCGGGGCGGTCTGCGTCTTCGCGGCGCAGGTTGTAATGGATGGTGTTGTCTTCCTGCCGGAGGTCGATGCGCGCGTTGAAGTAGGGCAGGAAGTAGAAGGTGCGTGCGCCGAGGACGGTCATCGAACTGTTGGTGTTGAGCGAAAAGAACCAGACGCCGGGCACGCCGTCGCGGAGCACGTAAGTGCGCACGTTCAACTCGTGGAAGTCGCTGAGGTACGGGACGGGCGGCGTGAAACTGAGCCGCACATCCCACAGCGTAAACGGCGTGACGCCGATCCACGCCTCGCCGTCGAAGGTGTCAATCGTGAGTTGCGGCGGGACGAGCGGGCGCAGGCGCTCGGCGCTGATCGGCCAGTGCATAAAGAGCAGCTTGCCCCAGTGGTGCTCCATCAGCGGCACCCCGTCGGGGCGCTGCCGGATCGTCTCGCGGTCAATGCCGTCGTCAATTACCTTCTTGCGACCGACGGCGCGCGTGGTGCTCGAAGTTTTACTGAGCGCACCGTTGCCGCCCGCGCTCGCCTTGCGGCTCGCCCTCTTTTTGCTGCCGGACTTCTTCGCGCCGCCCGCCGTTTTAACGTCGTCGCCGCCTGCTTCTTCGTCGCCCGCCCCTTTAGCTTTTGTCATCTTTTGGTCGCCCCGCCCCTCGCATGTCCGACGCGGACTATTTCTCGCCGCGTTTCGCTCGCCCCTGTTTGCCGAACACGCTTTCGAGTTCGAGCAATGCTTCGCTTAATGTCTGCTTGCCGTCGCGCACAGGTTTGAACAGATCGCCCGTGCGTTTGAGTCGCCCCGCGATGTTCTTGATGTTGAAATCCTGCGGGCTAAACTTTTTGCGCTTGACCTCGTCCCAGGAGAGCGGCGTCGAGACGGGCGCGCCGGGTCGCGGTCGCACAGAGTAGGGCGCAACGACCGACTTGCCGCGCGCGTTCTGCATGTGATCGAGATAGATGCGCGCGTGCTTGCGTTTCTTCAAAGCACGCTCGACGGTCGCCACCTCCGGGCGCTCGCCGACGACGCGACGCGCCACGAGTTCGGCAAAGCGCGCCGCCTCCGCGTAGTCGTGCGTGTTGCTCTTGACGGGAACGTAGACGTGCAGCCCGCGCGAGCCTGACGTTTTGACGTAGGACTCAAGCCCCAGCCCAGCCAGCACCTCCCGCGTCGTCACGGCCAACTCGCAGACGACCGCGAACTCGACGTTCTCAGGATCGAGATCGAAGACGACCCAGTCGGGGCGATCAAGACGTTCGATGCGCGAATGCCAGGGGTGACGTTCAATCGCGCCGAGGTTCGCCATGTAAACGAGCGTCGCGCGGTCGCCGCCGACGATGTAATCAACCTCGTGCCCTTCCTCCACGTCAACGGCGGCGGTGGCGACGAAGGCGGGCGCTTCGTTCACGTCGTGTTGATGAAAGGAGTTGCCCCGGATGCCCGCCGGGTAGCGCTTCATGATGAGCGGGCGGCCTTCGAGAGCGGGCGAAAGGTAGGGCGCGATTTCGTAGTAATAACGGATGAGGTCGCCCTTCGTGTAGCCCTCATCCGGCCAATAGACTTTGTCGAGATTCGTCAGCGCGACGGTCGCACCGCCGATGCGGACGTTGACGTTGCCGTTCAATTTCTTGCGCGCAAAGAGTTTTTGCGCCGGAAGCGTCTCGACATCCCTGGGCGCTTCGATTCGCTTGACGGCCTGGTGCTGCGCGGTAGCGGCAGCGCGCTTCTGTCTCTTCGCGCCCTGCTCGCGTTGCCACTCGGCGGCGCGCTCGTCGTCAGGCCGGCGCAGTTGCAACTGCCAACCC
>DASQDV010000861.1:0-2516 GCA_035633995.1 Pyrinomonadaceae bacterium
GCGACGGCTTCGGAGTGGGTGAAGCAACACAACGAGGGCAAGGAGCGCAAGCCCACGCTCGACATCGCGGGGCAGGTGCTCTCGGTTCCGACCAACCGCGAGTTGGAGAGCGCGCTGCGCGAAAAGGGCTTCATGGCCTGACCGCGCGGCGAGCAGCGCACGCGGACAGGGATGACCGGACGAAACGGAGTTGCTGTGATATGAAACACCTCACGCAAATCATCGCCGCAGGCGGCCTCGCAGTCCCGCTGATGGTGCTCGATTGGTCGGGCGCGCTTCGATGCATCGTCGGTGGGCACGGGACGGAGCAGCAGGCTAATAATAAGATGACGGGTAATAAGAGGGCGGGCGCAGAAGAGCGTGACGCGCGTGCGATGTTCGAGGGCAAGTGCGCGACGTGTCACGGCAAGGACGGGCGCGCGAAGACCTTCAAGGCGAAGTTTAACAAGGCGCGTGATCTGACCGATGCCGCGTGGCAGGGCGAGGTGAGCGACGAACGCATCTATAACTCAATCGCCAACGGGCGCGGCAAGATGCCCGCCTTCGCCAAAAAGTTTTCGCGTGAAGAGATCGACGTGCTCGCGCGTTACGTTCGGAGTTTGAAGAAATGATACGGCGCGCGTTCAAAGTCTCGACGCGCGGAGGGCGCATTTGTTGAAGCGTGGAGGGCGCGTTTCGGTAGCCGCGCTTTGGCCGGACGCGTTCGGGTTGACGACAGGCACACGGTTTTAAGTGAACACTTCCAGCGCCACACATTCCTGGCTCGTCGCCTGTTTGCGCGCGGCGCTCATCCTCGCGCTCGTCGGCGCGGGCTGGCTCATCTATCGCCGCCTGCCGCATGACGAAGCGCCCCCGACCGGACTCGGCGCAAGCCGCCAGACGCGCGAGACGCTGTTGCGCATCATCATCCCGCGCGGCGACGGCGCAGAGCAGAACCCCGATGCAGCCGCCACGCCCGTCCAACTCTATTCGATTGATGTCGCGGCGGCGCAGCGCGAGTTCTTCGACGAGCGACGACCCGGCCAGCGTTTCGAAGATTTCATGGTGCGGCGCATGGGCGCGCGCCAGCCCATCTCGACGAAACTCGACGCGCAAGGCCAGACCATCGTTTACGTCCCGCCCGGTCGCTGGTGGATACACGCCACGCAGGCGGGCGCGCAGGAAGTCAGTTGGCGACTCCCCATCAACGTCGCAGGCCGCGAGCAGACAGTCGAACTCACCTACTCGAACGCTTACATGAGGACGAAGAAGTTTTGAAACTTGTCCGTTGTCCGTCGTCGGTTATCCGTTGTTCTTTGTCCGTCGTGAGTTGATCAACTCCGTCTTTAGCAATTCGTTTTGAAAGCCACATACAACTGACAACGGACTACGGACAACGGACAGCCTTTTTATGAAAGCTCTGCGATACGAGAACGGGCGGTTGGGGTTGGCGGAAGTGGACGTGCCGCAAGACGACGCGGGCGAGGCTGTGGTGCGCGTGACGCTCGCGGGTGTTTGCAACACCGATCTGGAGATCGTGCGCGGGTACGCCGGTTTCACGGGGACGCTCGGCCATGAATTTGTCGGCGTGGTGGAGCGTGCGCCGCAGGCGGCGCTCGTGGGACGGCGCGTGGTGGGCGAGATCAACGCGGGCTGCGGGCGTTGCGAGTTGTGCACGGGGGGAGATGCGCGCCACTGTTCAGAGCGCACGGTGCTCGGCATCGTCGGGCGCGACGGCGCGTTCGCAGAGTACTTGCGCCTGCCGGTCGTGAATTTGCTCGCCGTGCCGGACGAGGTGGAGGACAGGCGCGCCGTCTTCGCCGAACCGCTCGCCGCCGCCTGCGGCATTCTGGAGCGCGTAGAGATTACAGACGGCATGCGCGTGGCCGTCGTCGGCGACGGCAAACTCGGACTCCTCTGCGCGCAAGCCCTCAAGTCGCAGACGAACGCCGCCGTGTCGCTCGTAGGCAAACACGAAAACAAACTCGCCATCGCGCGGGCGCGGGGCGTCGAGACAATTTTGCTCGAAGAGTTAAGGGAAGATTTATCGCGCGCGTTCGACACAGTCGTCGAAGCATCGGGCGCGGCCGGCGGGTTCGCGCTCGCAGTTAAACTTACGCGCCCGCGCGGGGTCGTCGTCTTGAAGTCAACTTTTCACGGTGCGACCGCGTTTGACGCTTCGCGCATCGTCGTTGACGAGATCAGCATCGTCGGCTCGCGTTGCGGACGCTTCGCCCCCGCGCTCGAACTGCTCCGCCGCGATGCCGTTGACGTGGCGAGCCTCATCACAGAAGAGTTTGCGCTCGCCGACGGCCTCAGCGCGATGCAACGCGCGGCGGCGAGCGGCGTGCTGAAAGTTCTGCTCAGACCGTGAGAGAAAGTGACGAGTGACGAGTGACAAGTGACAGGTTAGAACAGGAAACGCTCTAACCTGTCACTTGTCACTTATCACTGTTTTAAGATATGCGACTGAAATCCAACCTGGCCGCCGACGGGGCGTTGATGTTGACGACGCTCATCTGGGGTTCGACCTTCTT
>DASQDV010000862.1:0-1536 GCA_035633995.1 Pyrinomonadaceae bacterium
TTATAGACGGCGCTCTCCGGCTCGAACTGATCGAGAAACCACAAACGCTGCTGCGCAAACGAGAGCGGCGCGCTGCCCTGTCTCGGCACAGGCCGGATGCCCTCATGCGCAAGCTCCGGCTGCGCGTCCGCCTGTTTCGCGGCCTTCTCGCGGAGCAACAGCATGAGCAGCGATTGCTGTTCGGGCGTGAGATCGTCGAGACCTCCGTTAGGTGCATCCTGACGCTCTCCTGCACCTCGCGGCGAACTCTGTTCGTCTGTAATTTCAGACGGTGCGGATGCGCGGCGTTCGTCGTCTGCTTGTCGTGGCGTGGTCGTGTCGCTCAGGAGATGTTCAAGCGGGTCGAGGCTCAGGGATGAGACGAACCGCAAGGCGGCATCGCGCGCGGCGGCTGACTGTCGCTCGTAGAATTTTCGCTCGGAGAGCAGGAGCCGGAGCGCGTCGTTCCATGCCTGTATATTCTGTTCGGGCACGACGGGCAGCGGCAGCATGTTTTCGTTCAGGCGTTCGCCGAAACGCTCTATGGGGCGCACGGGCAACAGGAAATCCGTGCCGAGTTTCGCCTCCGGCAGACCGCCGATGTCGCTGGCAAGCACGGGAATCCCGCGCAGCATCGCCTCCACCGCCGTCAGGCCGAACGACTCCTCCCACAAAGAAGGCATGAGCAGCACGCGCGTCTGTGCGAGGATGTTTTCGATGTCGCGGCTCGGCTCAAGCAGCCGCACGTTGGGCAGGCGTTCCAGCGTGCGCCGGTCTTCTTCGACCGCGCCCCACGTCAACACTACTGCGAACTCGACTTCCGGCAACGCGCGCGCCAGCGCCGCGAAGATCGAAATCCCTTTGATCGCGCACGGGTTCACCATCGTCACGAAGCCGCCGTCGAATTGGCTCAAGTCAGGGAAGGGCGGCGAGCCGTAAGCCGGCCAGTAGATGACCGTCGAGTCGAGGCCGCCCCACTGCTTGATGTAGCGCGCGACATAGTTGCTGATGGAGACGACGGCGGGGATGCGTTCGAGCAACTTCGCGCGGCTGCGGCTCGGAAAGAAAGCCTGCGGGCCGAAGGGCAGGAACGAGACCGTGTGGATGAGATAGACGATTCTTTCGGGGCAAACTTTGACGAGCGCGTCCAGCAAGTTGTGCGAGGGGTCTTCGGAAGACAGGAGCACACGATCCGGCTCGAACCTCTCAACATGCTCGACGAGCGACGTGCGCAGTTGCGTCGGCTCGCGCACGGCATGGACGGTGACGCCTTCCAGAATGAAGGTGTCGTGTTTGTCGTGCGGAGTGACCGCAATTCCTGCGGACGCCAACTCGTCGAGCAACCCCGCATGCGTCAGACGCGAAGGCACGCCGAGCGCGGGCACGACCACCTCGACCGCGTGGCCGCGCCGCGCAAGTCCTTCGGCAATCGTGCGGTTGATCTTGTTCGCCCCGCCGTAGATGGGGAAGTAGGGCAAATTCATCGTGAGGAGGATTTTCAACTTGTGCCACCCATCTTTTCGAGCATCGCTTTGACTTCGTGCGGCGAGAGTTGCT
>DASQDV010000863.1:0-8251 GCA_035633995.1 Pyrinomonadaceae bacterium
CGCGCCGCCAATAATTAACGGAGTCGTGCTCATTAAGAATGGCCGCGTTGCCAAAGTAGGCGAGAAACACCGAGTTAAGATTCCCGACAAGACCACCGTTATTGACTGTACCGGCTTAACCCTCGTTGCCGGATTCTGGAACAGCCACGTCCATTTTACAGAATCAAAATGGGAGAACGCCGCTCGTCTCCCTGCGGCACAGCTTAACCAACAACTACGAGACACATTCACTCGATACGGATTCACGACTGTCTTTGACCTCGGGTCGCAGGTAGAGAATACTCAGGTCATTCGCAATCGCATTGAATCCGGCGAAGTTGACGGCTTGAAGATTCTGACAACGGGCACAGGTTTAGTCCCCGAAGGCGGAACGCCTTTCTACGTCAAACCTCTGAAATTTCCTGAAATCTTAAACCCACAGCAAGCCGCTTCTCTGGTGCGTGAAAAAGTTAAGAAGCGGGTGGACGCCGTTAAAATCTTCACCGGCCCGACTCCGGTTGAGGGCGGCTCGCCTCTCATCATGCGGCTGGAATTAGTGCGGGCGATCACGTCGGAAGCGCATCGTCACGGCAAACTCGTCTTCTCTCATCCTGAAAATGATGCCGGTGTGAACGTCGCAGTAGATGGCGGCGCGGATATTCTGGCGCACACAGCCCCGACGGGGAGTAAGTGGGATCAAACGCAAATCACGAAGATGAAACGTGCGAAAATCACCCTCATCCCGACGCTCAGTTTATTTACGAAGCTGGGGAGAAGCTTGGGTCTGCCTGCGACGACAATTGAAAATTTTATCAGTACGCCATTGGAGCAGCTTCGCGCTTACTCGGAGGTGGGTGGTCAAATTGTTTTCGGGACTGATTTGGGTTTTATCGCGGACTACGACCCCACCGAAGAATATCTCTTAATGATGCGGGCGAATATGAACTTCCGGCAAATTCTGGCTTCGCTAACAACTAATCCCGCCGAGCGATTCGGTGTCTCGAATCGAACGGGCAGAATTGCTCCCGGCATGGACGCCGATATTGTGATCATTGCGGGCGATCCGGAGGCCGATATTAAAGCCCTCTCTAATGTTAAATACACTTTGCGTAAAGGCCGCATAATTTATCAGTGAGTTTCACGATGGCAACCGCGTCTGAATCTACGCGCTGATAAACCGTCTCGCCGACCTTCGACATAATTCAGGAAACCTCTGAAGATAAATTGGTACACATCAATCGGCCATAAATGGCACTTGTGACGGTGCTATTTTAAGGTAGAGTTTTGCAGCAAATCGGACGGCCTCCCGCGCTCATGCGAAAGAGCTTTACGGAAAGATAAGATGGGATATGGGAATATGAAGCGAACAGCAGTCTGTAGCGCGGTCGCAATGGCCTTTACATTTCTG
Source organism: Pyrinomonadaceae bacterium (assembly GCA_035633995.1). Taxonomy (GTDB): domain Bacteria; phylum Acidobacteriota; class Blastocatellia; order Pyrinomonadales; family Pyrinomonadaceae; genus JAIVJZ01. Next base: position 1,388 of record DASQDV010000863.1, read on the forward strand.
ATGGCCTGCTCTGCCTATGCACAGCAGGTCGTGAATATCTGGCCGGGTGCAGCGCCGGGCTCCGAGCACTGGACGCAGAAGGAAAGGATCATCGAGAACACTCCGGTCGGAACCGTGATCTTCAATGTGGTCACCCCGACGTTAACGGCTTACCTCCCCGAACGAACCAGGGCTACGGGAACCGGCGTCATCATCGCCCCCGGCGGCGCTTTCGTTGCGCTTGCTATCAGTTTGGAGAGTAATGATGTCGCGCGCCGCCTTCAGGAAAGAGGCATCGCCGCGTTCGTGCTCAAGTACCGGATTATGGAGAAGCGCGGTGAAGGCATCCCGGCGGGCATGAACATGGACGAGGCGGGTAAGTACGGCATTGCCGACGGCATTCAGGCGATCAAAGTGGTTCGGCAGCGCGCAGCGGAGTGGGGCATCTCTCCCGACCGGGTCGGCTTCATGGGCTTCTCCGCCGGAGCGATGGTCACGAGCGGTGCTTTGCTTCAGAAGGACGCCGCCGCGCGTCCAAACTTCGCCGCAATGATCTATGGCGCTCCCTTCGGCGTCATGCCAACTATTCCGGCAAAACTGCCGCCCATGTTTCTCGCATGGGCGCAGGACGATGCAGTGGCGCTCGAACCGATAGTCAAGTTTTATGACGCGCTCAGAGCAGCGGGACACAAACCCGAGACACACATTTTCAGCGCGGGCGGTCACGGCTTCGGCATGAAAAAACAGGGCACCAGCAGCGACTACTGGCTCGATGCGTTCTACCACTGGTTGGAAGCGCAGGGATTTACCCGGCGGGCAGGAAACTCCGCTCGCTGACCGATATCGCCGTAGCCGGTCAACTCGGGCTTTGGGTGTTAAGACAAGTTACAGCTATTCAGGAGATAATGGTGTGATTAAATTTCGTGGAGTTCCAGCGGCTCTCTTTCTGTGGGGTCTCCTTTTCCCGATGTTAAGTGTGCAGGCGAGTGCTGTTGACAAGGCCGTGCCGCTGGTCATCGGCGAGACATTCACCATTGATTCCAAGATTCTCAATGAGACACGACGCATCAACGTCTACCTGCCGCCCGGCTATACGGAATCACCCGGCGCGCGCCTGCCCGTGCTTTACATGCCGGACGGCGGCATAGGTGAAGATTTCCTGCACGTGGCAGGTCTGGTACAGGTATCGGTGGGCAACGCGACGATGCGACCATTCTTGCTGGTGGGGATTGAGAACACTCAGCGGCGACGCGATATGACCGGCCCGACCGAAAGCGAGGATGATAAAAAGATCGCGCCGCGCGTGGGCGGCTCCGGGGCGTTCAGGAGATTCATCCGCGACGAGTTGATGCCGCAGGTGAAGGCGCGCTATCGCACGACTGATGAGACGGCGATTGTGGGCGAATCCCTCGCCGGATTATTTGTGCTGGAGACCTTTCTCCTCGAACCCGATCTGTTCGATACCTACATCGCCTTCGATCCGAGTCTCTGGTGGAACAATCAAAAGCTGGTCAATGAGGCGGGCGAGCGGTTGCGTGTGCGATCCAAACGGAAGAAGACTTTGTATTTTGCGATCAGCGGCGATAGTGGCCTCGTGGATGCAACAGGGCGGCTCGTGACTGTCCTCGACAAGCAAGCGCCTGATGGTCTGGCTTGGCATTACGAGAGAATGCCCGAGGAGAAACATTCTACGATTTATCATCCGGCTGCGCTCAAGGCTTTTCGCGCAGTGTTCAAGCCTGATCGGAATAAGCAGTAGAGATTCGTTGTCCGACAAGTCAAGGGAGATAACACGCCGCCCGGCAAGTCATTCGACAGAACGCGCCGACAACAACCCTTTCACGGTGCCTTGTTCCCTGCCGCTTGTGTGGATTCGCGCCCGCCTAAATAGTTTCATTCAGCACTCGCGCTAATTTCTTTACGCCTTGCTTAATCAGCCTTTCGTTAAAAGCCGTGTAGCCGAGCAGCAATCCGCCACATAATTTTTGCTCGATGCAGTAAGCTGAAACAGGCGCGATCTTCAGATTCGCTTTCGCCGCGCGACGCGATACATCCCGGTCGTCGATGCCATGTGGAAGCCAGCCGATCAGGTGCATACCGGCTTCGGCGGGCGCAACTTCCAACATTCCCTTGAGATTTTTTCTCACCTCTGCAACCAAAATTTGCTGCCGCTCTGCGTAAATTCCGCGCATCCGGCGGACATGTCTGGCGTAGTGTCTTTCGGCGATAAATTCGGCGAGAACGGCCTGGTCGAGCGAAGGCGAATGTAAATCTGTGAGAGCGCGCGCCGCCGCAAAGACTTCGATTAAATTCGTCGGCACAACCAGATAGCCGAGTCTGAGCGCGGGGAAAATCGTTTTACTGAACGTGCCGAGGTAGATCACGCGCCCGTCGCGGTCGAGACCTTGCAGGGATGCGAGCGGTCGTCCACTGTAACGATATTCGCTGTTGTAATCATCCTCGACAACGTAAGCGTCTCTGTCTCGCGCCCATTCGAGCAAGTTCAAACGACGCGCCAAACTCATCGTCACGCCGAGCGGATACTGGTGCGACGGCGTGACATAGACGAGTCGCGCTCGACGGCTTCGCTTTCGTGCCGTCTGCAAATCGAAACCCTCTTCGTCAATCGGCACGGGGACGAGGCGTGCGCCCGTCGCCGCAAATATATCGCGCGCTCCGAAGTAGCCGGGGTCTTCAAGATAAACGTCGTTTGTTTTTGTCAGGAAGATTCTACCGATTAAATCGAGCGCCTGTTGCGTGCCGTTGGTGATGATGATTTGTTCGGCCTCGCACAGCACGCCGCGCGCCGACGCAAGATGCGCGGCAATCGCCTCGCGCAGAGGCCGGAAGCCGACTGAATCTCCGTAGCTGAGAATTGACGTGGGCGGTTTCTTCTGCCATCTCTGCGCGATTTTCGCCCACACGTCGAACGGAAATTCCTCAGTCCCCGGCACCCCGTGCTCAAAAGGCACGAGCGAACTTCTGCCGTGATGCCGCAAAATGCTCTTGCTGTTTTGCGCCAAATTCTTACCGTATTCCGAAAAATGCACCTTGCGCGTCAAAGGGCTTTCCTGATGCTCCCGGCGCTCGAAACCCGAAGTTTGCAAAAACTCTTCGGGCAGATGCGCGGCGACGAAAGTTCCCGCGCCGGTCTTCGCTTCGAGATAACCTTCGGCGAAAAGTTGGTCGTATGCGTTGATGACCGTCATCCGCGAAACTCCCAACTCCTTGGATAACAAACGCGTTGCCGGAAGCGGCGCGGTCGGGCGCAAATTGCCGCTTAAAATCGAACGGCGAATTGCTTCGTAAATTTGACGGTAGAGCGGCTGGGCGGATTTTCCGTCGAGCATGATGAACGGTGGATATGGCATGTCCTGCGATTATAAATTGGTCTATGCGCTTTGTCTAAAATCGGTTCTTGTGAACATTCCGATTATGTGTAGAATTTATTTTGAAGAGGACAGAATTAATCACTTAAAGTTAAGGGAAAGAGTTTGAGTCATGACAACAAACTCCGGAAGGGCAATGACGAAACTTCTATTCTCCCTGTCCATTTTATTGTCCGTCTCCGTGAGCGGGGCGACGGCGCAGGAAACAAAATTAAAATGGTACGGGCACTCGGCTTTTTCCATCACGACACCGAACGGCAAAGTCCTCCTTGTTGATCCGTGGATCAAGAATCCTTCCAACCCGGAAGCTAAGGACGGAGGCGACCCGTTAGCGGCAATCACCAAAGTTGATTACATCCTTCTCACGCACGGGCACCGCGACCATGTGGGCGATGCGGTCGAAATCGCCAGACGCACCGGCGCGGCACTCATCAGCAATCCGGAGTTGGCGGGAAATCTCGTGAAGCTGGCAGACTTCCCTGCCAAGTCCGCAGGAACCGACGCCATCATGGGCATCGGCGGCGAAATTCAAATCGCAGACGGCGAAGCTACAGTCGCCATGACGCCGGCCATTCATTCGAGCAGCGTCTTCAATCCCAAAGCCGGGGCGAATGAACCTGAACGCGTCTACGGCGGCAATCCCGCAGGCTTTGTCATCATCATCAAAAACGGACCGACGATTTATCATTCGGGCGACACGGCGTATTTCAGGGACATGGAGACCATCGGCGAAAGCTATGCGATAGATGTCGCGCTGCTCAACATCGGCGGGCACTTCGGCATGGAGCCGCGCATGGCTGCAAAGGCCGCGCAAGTCATGCGCGCACGCCTCGTCATTCCACACCACTTTGGAACTTTCCCGGGCATCACGCAAAACACAGACGGTTTTGCCGCCGAACTCAAAAAAACGAAAATTGATTTTTACGAAATGAAACCCGGCGCAACCATCACGTTTCGCGGAAAGCAACCCGTCAAAGCAAAATAAACTCGACGGATGATTCCGTGCGATAACGCGCTTCAGGGGCCATCCGCACTGAAGCAAGGCGAGACAAGCCCGCCTCACCACATCAGGCGACGAATTAAAGGAGGCAGTGATGCACGTGCTCAAACGATTTCTAACTTATCTCCTGGCCTTTGGCCTGGTTCTCATCTTGCAACCCCTTCGAGGATTCGCACAGCAGAGTTACACAGCGTCGAGAATAATCTCTCAAACCACGCCTGCGGAACGGGACGGGCAACGCGATTTTGACTTCGAGATCGGCACTTGGAGAACTCAACTGTCGCGGCTCCAGCGACCACTCACCGGCTCGACCACCTGGGTCAAATATGAGGGCACCACCGTTGTCCGAAAGGTTTTGGGGGGTCGCGCCGTTTTGGTTGAACTCGTGGCCGACGGCCCGGCGGGTCGCTTCGAAGGTCTGTCGCTACGTCTATACGACCCCCAAGCCCGGCAGTGGAGCCTCAATTTTGCCGGCGCCAACAGTGGCACCATGAGCACGCCCACGATTGGAGCATTCAAAAATGGGCGCGGCGAGTTTTACTCCCACGAAACATATAATGGCCGAACCATCTTTGTCCGATTTATTATTTCCGACATTACTCCTAATTCGTGCCGCTTTGAACAGGCATTCTCGGATGATGGAGGCAAGACGTGGGAAGTAAACTGGGTGGCGATAGATACGCGGGTTAAAGACGAATCCGCCAAAGACTAGTGTTGCCTAAATATTTTGGCTACAATTAGTTGTGCCATAGGATATGCCGCTGCCTCAACGTATCGGGCGGTCATAATTTTTTTCAACATTACCTGCAAAAGCGGCTGTCATCCACATCTTTTGCAAATCATGCGCGCCCGGGCAAGATCATCAACCGGAAAATTTTTTCCTGCGGCGTGATCCGTTTTGCTGCTGCATCTCGCGTTAATGGGTGAGGCACTACTGCGGACAGTCCCTTACCACGACGACGCCCGCCCTGTGTCCCCTGTCTGCCAAATAGGCGTCCACGACGTAGTGCTTCACGAATCGCCGGGCGCAAGTTCATTCCGTTGTTTCGTTATGTCTCACGAAGAGAGGTTACCCGTGAAGAATATTTCCAGACGCGATCTGATCAAAGGGATGTTAGCCACTTCGGTTATCGTCGGGTTCGACCTCGGCAGCCGTTCATGGGTGGCGAAGGCGAGCAGCAGCAGCAGCGGCGACTTCTCACAATTGCCGCCGCTCGACGGGACGTTGAGCACCGATTCTGCTTCGCTCGCCGCGGCTGCTGACGACTTCGGCCACATCATTCACCGCACGCCTGTGGCGGTTCTCCGGCCGGGTTCGGTCGAAGACGTGGTCAAGATGGTGCGGTTTGCGCGCGAGCACAATATCCGTGTCGCGAGCAGGGGCAAAGGGCACACCGCGTTCGGCCAATCGCAGGCGGGCGCGGGCGTCGTCATAGACATGAGCACGCTAAATCAGATTCACTCCATCGAGCATGATCGCGCCGTCGTTGACGCGGGCGTCGTGTGGCGCGACCTCCTGCTTGCCACGATACCCGCCGGACTCACGCCGCCGGTGCTCACCGACTACACACGGCTCACCATCGCCGGGACGCTCTCCGTGGGCGGCGTGAGCGGCAGGAGCTATGTGCACGGCGCGCAGGTAGATAACGTCCTCGAACTCCAGGTTGTCACCGGGGAGGGGCATCTCGTCACCTGCTCCGAATCGGAGAATAAGAGACTCTTCGAGGCGGCGCTGGCGGGGCTTGGCCTGTGCGCCGTCATCGTGCGCGCGACAATTCGCCTTATCCCGGCCAGAGAGAGGGCGCAGACGCTCCGCTTCTTCTACCCGGACGTGGCGACGATGCTCGCAGACCTTCGGTTCCTTATCAAAGCGCAACGCTTCGACCACCTGCGCGGCATGAGCGTCCCCACGCCCGGCGGCTTCGCCTTCTTCATCGAGGGAACATCGTTCTACACGTCGCCCGCAGAACTGCCCGCGAACCCGACAGGGGGGCTCAACTTCATCCCCGGCTCGCAGCAGACGGAAGACATCACCTACTTCGAATACACAGACCTCGTCGTGAAGCTCATAGACAGTTTGAACGCGGCTGGACTCGGCGGCTTCCCGCACCCGTGGCTCGACCTGTTCGTCCCCGACTCGAAGATCAACGATTTCGCGTCGCAGACCATCGCGTCGCTCGATCCGTCGCTCTTCCTGCCGGGCTCGCTTATCCTTTTCTACCCGTTCGTCAAATCGCGTCTCACGCGCCCCATGCTCAGCGTCCCCGACGAAGAAGTCTTCTTCCTCTTTGACATCCTGCGCACGATACCGCACGAGGCGGTTGACCCGGTCCTCGCGGAGAACCGGAGCCTCTACGAGACGAACCGCGAACTCGGCGGGAAGTTCTACACCATCAGTGCCGTGCCTATTGAGCATCACGACTGGGTGAAACACTTCCAGCCCTCTTGGGGACTACTCGTCAGCGAGAAGCGTAGACACGACCCGGACAACGTCCT
>DASQDV010000864.1:0-1560 GCA_035633995.1 Pyrinomonadaceae bacterium
CTATTGCGCTTGCGTCGAGAACAATCTGGCGATGCTGTATCTTGCCGTCGGCAAGCTAACAGAGGCGCATGAACACCTTGACCGCGCGCGCTCCATGTTCGCCAGTCTCAAAGATAGCGTACACATCGCACAGGTTGACGAAACGCGCGCCAAAGTCTTACTCGCCGAACGGCGCATAGTCGAGGCCGAAAAGGTCGCGGGCGCGGCCGTGCGCGTGCTCGAAAAAGGAGACGAGCACTCACTATTGGCGGAAGCACTCACGACGCACGCCGTCGCCTTAGCGCGTGCAGGTCGCCATGTCCGCGCCCGTCAGACGTTAGAGCGCGCCGCAGCCGTCGCGGAGCAGGCGGGAGACACGGCCGCAGCCGGACGCGCTGCGCTCGCCGTTGTCGAAGAACTTAGTGAGCACACCACGAGCGGCGAGTTATGCACGCTCTTCGAGCAGGCCGCAGACCGTCTCGCCAAGTCACAGCATCCGAACCTTACCGCACGTTTGATGTCTGCTGCGCGCCTCGTGCTTAGTCGGCTGAAACCTCAGACGCCGGAGAGCGAACATGCGCCGGCCGACTGGCGAGGCTTTTCTTTCCGCAAGGCAGTACACCGTTACGAGCGGACGCTGATTGAGCGTGCTTTAAGGGATGCAGGTGGGATTGTGACGCGCGCCGCCGAGCTATTAGGGTTTAGGCACCATCAAAGTTTGATTTCGCTACTCAACAACCGCCACAAAGACCTGCTCGCCTCGCGCTCGCCGGTCGTGCCGCGCAAGCGCAGGATTATCGGTCAGGAGCGCCGCGCCGCGCAGACGCGTCCCGTCACCCTCCTCCACGCCGAAGATAACCGGGCTGTCGCGGACGCCGTGAGAGACACGTTAGAACTGAAAGGATGGGAAGTTGATACTTGTCCTGACGGGGCGATGGCGCTCAAGAGGGTTGAGAGCAATTCCGCCTATGACGTGCTGCTACTCGACTACGATCTGCCGCGCGTTAGCGGTCTGGAACTCGTGCGGCGCGCGCGGCGGCTCCCGCACCGCAGGCGCACGCCGATAATCATGCTCTCCGCGATGGATTGCGAGCGCGAGGCGTGGCGGGCGGGCGTGACCGCTTTCTTGAGGAAACCGGAGGACGTGCCGAAGTTGGCCGAAACCATCGCGCGCGTTCTCGCTATGAGTTCAAAGCGAGCCGAGTAGTAAGGCGTAGAGCGCGCGGCGTAGAATTTGGCAGACCATTGGCAGACCAAATGACAAAGGGCAGCCGGTTGGCTGCCCGTAAATTATTGATATTAAAGAGGCGGCGGTCGGAATCGAACCGACGAATAAAGGTTTTGCAGACCTCTGCCTTACCACTTGGCTACGCCGCCGGGGCTGGTCGGGAATGGCGAAGGCGGAAGGATGAGGTGTGAAAACTGGCGGTTGAAAGCTCGGCTTTCATCCTTCATCCTTCCGCCTTTGTCCGTGCTCTCTAGAGCGGGAGACGGGATTTGAACCCGCGACTTCGACCTTGGCAAGGTCGCACTCTACCACTGAGTTACTCCCGCTCTTGCGGAATGAAAATTCTACAGATT
>DASQDV010000865.1:0-2164 GCA_035633995.1 Pyrinomonadaceae bacterium
GCCGTTGAGTGGAGCCGAACTGGGTCGGCCTTTCACGTTGAAGCATCTGGGGTGGATTAGCCCGTCGTCGGAGCGTCGGGTCAATGTCGGCGTTTCGAGCGCGACGTTGAAATACACGGAAGAGGGCGAACTGCGTCTGGAGGGCAAGGACAGGGCAGGGGATTCGTGGAGCGTCGCCTTGACGGGCGCGAGCGGGGCGCAAGGCTACGAGGGCGACGTTGACCGCAACAATTTGCGCGACCTCCTCCTCGTCGTCCCGACCGGCGGCAACGGCCTCGCGCCTTCGAGTCATCTCGTCGCCGTGACGTTCGAGAGCGACGGCCGCCCCGCGCGCTTTGAAGCCGAGGGCTATTTCGACGCCGACGCGAAAGGCATCTTCGACCTGCGCGACCTGAACGGCGACGGGCAGGCCGAACTCATCTACATGAACTTCGACGACGGCTACTGGATCACGCACCTCTACACCGTGCGCGCCGCGCGCTGGCGCAGAATCCGTGGGCGTTTCGGCTCGCGCTCATACCCGCTCTACACGCGCTTCACGGATCGCCCGAATCGTCGCGCCGTCGCGCCGCGCCCCGGCCGTCGCCCGTTTGCGCCCGATCTCTCAAACGACACGGCCTCCGCACGGCACGCGCGGCTGCGCTCTTACCGCTGGGCGAACGTCTCGCACTCCGAGGACGTGGAGTTGACCTTCGAGACGCGCGCGGGGCAACAGTTGATCTGTCGTCCCGTCTCATGGTTCGCCTCTTTCACAGTCGTCTCAGACCGCACGCGCGAGCGCAAAATCTTCTCGCTCGCGGTCGCGGCCGAGGAAGTCAAAACCGCGCTCGACGAGATCATCGCGTCCGGCGTCGAAGTCGAACTCTACGGCGCGCGCGACGCGAAAAATTGTAGCCCCGAAACGCTCTGGGCGAAGATGAAGTGACGCTCGCCAAGATTTACAACTTTTGGTCATGTCCTCAATTGATTTGAACTTTCTGTTCCACTTTGTGTCTTCGTGTCTTGGTGGTGAGTTGTCTTAAACAGCATTCACCACTAAGACACCAAGGCACAAAGGGAACAAAGGAAAGCTGGTAGTAAGACTCTACCCAACTTTTATGTCCATCCTGATCGCAGAAGACAACGTGGCGCAGCGGCGTTATTTGCGCGAACTGTTGGAGCGTGAGTTTGCGGCGCACTGTCCGGTCATCGAGGCGGCGGACGGCGAGGAGGCCGTCGCGCTTGCCCTGGAGTCGAAGCCGGAGTTGTGCGTGCTGGACATACAGATGCCGCGCCTGTCGGGGGTGAAGGCGGCGCGCGCCATCTGGCGCGAGTTTCCGGCGGCGCGCGTCATCTTCTGGACGCAGTTTCCGCACGAGGTTTACATCAACGAGATACGCAAGATCATCCGCGCCACCGAGCCGCCGCCCGCCTACGGCTTCATCCACAAGAACAACCCCGAGTCGCGCTTCCTGCGTTTCGTCGCCGCCGTGCTGGAAGACGGCGCGGACATGATCGACCCGGCCTTCAAGGACTCTTTCAAGCGACCGCTCCTGACTGAGTTTGAAGCGGAAGCTCTCTATTACCTCGCTCTCGGTTTGTCGAACTGGGCGATTGCGCGCAAGTGCAGCCTCTCGCTGCGCGGCGTCGAGAGCCGTTTGGCCGCGCTCTATGAAAAACTTTTCGTCGCCTCGCCCGAAGGCACGGCGCACGAGAGCTACGACAAACTCGCCTACAACGTCCGCACGCGCGCTTTCTTCGAAGCCCTGCGGCGCGGCCTCATCAACACAGACGAACTGGAGAAGGCCGAACACGATCTCGCCGCGTGGCTCGAACGCGACCGCAGGCGTTTTGCGGAAGAACAGAAGCACGCGAGCAAAAAACCGGCGCGCGAGCCGTAGACGGGTTGCGCGTGATCAAAGGAACTCACCACAGAGAAAAGAAATGATGAACGATGAAGGAGGAACGATGAACGACAGGCAAAACTTCTTCCGTTCATCGTTCATCGTTCCGCGTCCATCGTTTCGCTCTCTGCGCCCGCTCCGTGTCCTCTGTGTCTCGGTGGTGCGTCCTTTGCGCGACGCTTATTTGTCGCTCGTGTGTGTCGTCGTCTTCCTGCTAACGTTTGTTCCTCTCGTCTCGCTTTCTACCGCCGCGCAAAACTCAAGCAGTTCAACCGCTCAAT
>DASQDV010000866.1:0-5989 GCA_035633995.1 Pyrinomonadaceae bacterium
GGCGGCATCACATGCCGCGACGGCAACTGCCGAAACCAACGCGAACGCTGGGGCGGCAGCCGCGCCCGTTGCTGCGGACAACGTGCAGATACTTACGTCGCCCATCGTCGGCACGTTTTACCGCGCGCCCGCGCCCGACGCCGCGCCTTACGTCGAAGTCGGCAGCCGCGTCAAGAAGGGGCAGGTCATCTGCATCATCGAGGCGATGAAATTGATGAACGAGATCGAGGCCGAGTGGGACGGCGTGATCACGGAGATTTTCCCGCAGAACGCGCAGGCCGTCGAATTCGCAGAGCGTTTGTTCGGGATTAAAGCATCGTGACGAACGCGCCGCGCCGCCGGGACGCTCCGGCAGAGCGCGGTCAATCGTCGCCCGTCTACTCTGCGCGCGCCACCGTCTTTATGCCAATCACTCCACGCAAGTTCAGAAAAATCCTGATCGCTAATCGCGGCGAGATCGCGTGTCGCATCATCTGGGCGTGCAAGGAGATGGGCATTCGCACTGTGGCCGTCTACAGTCAGGCCGACCGCGACTCGCTGCACGTGCGCTTCGCGGACGAGTCTCTCTGCATCGGCCCCGCGCCCTCGGCGCAGAGCTACCTGAGCATCCCCGCCATCATCAGCGCCGCCGAGATCGCCAACGTTGACGCGATCCACCCGGGCTACGGTTTCCTCGCCGAGTCGCCGCAGTTCGCGGAGATTTGCGAGGCGTGCAACATCAAGTTCATCGGGCCGCTCTCGTCCGTGATCAATTTGATGGGCGACAAGGTCGAGGCGCGGCGGGCGATGAGCGCGGCGGGCGTGCCGATTTTGCCGGGCAGCACCGAACCCATCAAGACCGAAGAAGAAGCGCGCGCGCTCGTCAAAGAGATCGGATTTCCGGTCATCATCAAAGCCTCCGCAGGCGGCGGCGGGCGCGGCATGCGCATCGTGCGCACGGAGGGCGAACTCGCCAACTCTTTGCAGACGGCCTCGAACGAAGCCCTCGCCGCTTTCAAGAACGGTGACGTGTACATCGAACGCTACGTCGAGCGCCCGCGTCACGTCGAGATTCAGGTGATGGCCGACGAGTTCGGTCACTGCGTGCACCTCGGCGAGCGCGACTGTTCGGTGCAGCGCCGCCACCAGAAATTGATCGAGGAAGCGCCCTCGCCCGCGCTCACGCCGGAGATGCGCGAGCGGATGGGGAGCGTGGCGGTCGAAGCCTGCAAGCGCGTCGGCTACTCGAACGCGGGCACGGTCGAGTTTCTCTTGGACGAAGACGGGCGTTTCTATTTCATGGAGATGAACACGCGCGTGCAGGTCGAGCATCCGGTGACGGAGATGATCACGCTGGCCGACATCGTGCGCAACCAGATTCGCGTCGCGGAGGGCGAGGAGTTGGCCTTCAAACAGGAAGACGTGATCTTCGCCGGTCACTCCATCGAGTGTCGCATCAACGCGGAGCACCCGGAGACGTTCGTGCCTTCGCCCGGACTGATCACCGCCTGCAACTTGCCGGGCGGCCCCGGCGTGCGCGTGGACACGGCCATCTACCCCGGCTACTTCGTGCCGCCCTTCTACGATTCGCTGATCGCGAAACTCATCGTCCACGCGCGCACGCGCGAACTGGCGATTGCGCGCATGCGCCGCGCGCTCGAAGCGATGGTCATCGAGGGAATCAAGACGACGATCCCTTTGCACCTGAAGATCATGGACGACCCGCAGTTTCAGTCGGGCGACTTTTCGACCAAGTTTTTGGAGCAGTTTTTCGAGCGCAACCGCGAGGCGGGCGAGGCGAAAATCGCAAGCGCCTAACCCGACGCCGCAGAGGCTTTTTGGCGCGTTGACGCGGGCGGAAAGCAGCCTTTATAATAAACGACTTTCCCACTGGGGATTTTCGCGTCTGAGGAGAGTAACTAGAGATGTCTTACGCAATTATCAGATCGGGCGGCAAGCAATTCCGCGTCGCGGAAGGCGAGACGGTGCGTGTGCCAACGCTTGGCGAAGAGGCGGGGAAGACGGTGGAGTTCGACGTGCTCGTCGTCGGCGGCGACAACGAAACGAAAGTCGGTTCGCCTATTGTTGACGGCGCACGCGTGGCGGGCACGGTCGTCGAGCACGGGCGCGGCGACAAGATCATCGTCTTCAAGAAGAAGCGCCGCAAGCAATACAAACGCACGCAAGGCCACCGGCAAAATTACACGGCGGTGAAGATTGATTCAATAGGATGAGACATAGATGCCAGATGTTAGATGCTAGACGTTAGTGAAAGCGAAAAACTAACATCTGACATCCAGCATCTAACATCTGCTTTGAGGTTTGAGTTATGGCACATAAAAAGGGAGTCGGCAGTTCGCGCAACGGTCGTGATTCGCAGTCGCAGCGTCTGGGGCTGAAAAAGTTCGGCGGCGAGCGCGTGCTCGGCGGCAACATTCTGGCGCGGCAGCGCGGCACGAAATGGAAGCCGGGCAAGAACGTCGGGCGCGGCAAAGACGACACGCTGTTTGCTTTGATTGACGGCGTCGTCAAGTTTGAGGATAAGGGGCGGCAGGGCAAGTTCATCAGCGTCTACGCGGAGGCGGCAGCAGCAGCAGCAACGTCGCCCGCGCCGGAGGCGGTTGCCGCTTAGCCGAGCAGTTATCCAACAGTTATCCAGCGACGCCCGCGCCTGCTCGAACGAACAAGCGGCGGGCGTCCTTTCCTTTTATGAACGGAAAGCTGTCAGTTGTCAGTCGCATGTGCTCATCACACAAGTTACTAAAGATTGATCCGAACAACTGACAACGGACTACTGACAACGGACAAGGAACAGTCTTGTTTATTGATCGCGTCAAAATTCGCATCAAGGGAGGGCACGGCGGCAACGGCGTGACGGCCTTCCGGCGCGAGAAGTTCGTGCCGCGCGGCGGCCCTTCGGGCGGCGAGGGCGGCAAGGGCGGCGACGTGTGGCTCGTGGCCGATTCGGGCGTCAACACGCTCTTGCACCTGCGTTACAACCCCGAACACAGCGCCGAGCGCGGGCGGCACGGCGAAGGCTCGAACCGCTCGGGACGCGAGGGCGAAGACGTTGTGGTGCGCGTGCCCGTCGGCACGCAGGTTTACGACGGGGAGACGGGCGATCTGATGTGCGACCTCGCGGCAGAGGGGCAGCGCTGGCTGGCGGCCAAAGGCGGGCGCGGCGGCTTCGGCAACTCGCACTTCGCCACCTCGACCAACCGCGCGCCCCGTTATCATCAGGAGGGCAGCCCCGGCGAAGAACGCGAATTACAACTGGAGTTGAAACTTCTGGCCGACGTTGGCCTCGTCGGTTTCCCGAATGCGGGCAAGTCAACTTTGATCTCGACCATCTCCGCCGCCAAGCCGAAGATCGCCGATTACCCTTTCACCACGCTCGAACCGCACCTCGGCGTCGTTGACCTCGGCGACTACCGCACATACGTCGTCGCAGACATCCCCGGTTTGATCGAGGGCGCGCACGAAGGCGCGGGTCTGGGTGATCGCTTCCTGCGCCACGTCGAGCGAACGAAGCTTTTGCTGCACCTCGTTGACGTTTCTTCCGCGTCGGGGCGCGATGCGGTTGGCGACTACGAGGCGATCAACCGCGAGTTGCTCGCCTACGACGCGCAACTGGCCGAACGCCCGCAGATCGTCGTCGCGACGAAACTCGACGCGCTCGATGAGCCGGAGCGCCTTGAGAGTTTGCGCCGCCGCGCGAAGGAAGACGGGCGTGATTTTTACGAGATTTCGTCTGTCACGAATCGGGGCGTGCGCGAACTCGTCCATGCGGTCGCGCAGGCGTTGGACGCTTTGCGAGAGAGCGAACGCAGCAACAGCGCGCCTGCCGAACAGGCACGCGAGCGTGCCGTCGCCGCTGCCGACGAACAGGAAAGCGTAAAGGCTGCCTCGGATTGAGTATATGAACAGGCAGCGCAGCGACGCGTCCACCGCCGCCACCACGACCACCACCGTCGCGCTTTATGGCGGCTCGTTCGACCCCGTGCACGACGGGCACATCGCGGTGGCGCGCGAGTTGTTGAAGTTGTTCGCGCTCGACGAAGTTCTTTTCATCCCGGCACACGTCGCGCCGCACAAACGCCGCCACGCCGCCGCGCCCGCGTCGCCGCTTCATCGCTACGCGATGCTCGCGCTGGCGACGCAAGGCGAGCCGCGTTTCCGCGTCTCCACGGTCGAACTCGACGAGCCGGAAAAGCCTTATACGGTGGAGACCGTCTCGCGCCTGAAGAGTGATAGCCCGGCCGCGCGTTTCCTATTCGTGATGGGCGCGGATTCGTGGGAAGAGATTACGACGTGGCGCGAATGGGAACGCTTGCTGTCGCTCGTCGCTCACGTCGTCGTCACGCGACCCGGATACGAACTCTCTACGGAGCACGTTTCGCCGGAAGCGCGCGAGCGAATTGTTGACCTGCGAGCGGGCGCGTCGCCCGGCGAAGGCGCGCTGGAACTGGCGGGCGCACCGAAAATTTATTTCACGGATGCGGTGAAGTTGGACATCGCATCGAGCAACATTCGCCGCGCCGTGCAGGCGGGGGGCGCGGGCGGGGAACCAGAGGGAAGCATCAAAGTGCCGCAGCCTGTGGCGGAGTACATCAAAAAATACAGGCTCTACAGAGAAGCGCATGAAACAGAACGACACGACGCCGGAAGAGAGAGCGCTCACGACTAAGAAGCGCGCGGCATTGAAGAAAGAATCGGACGCGGCAGCGGCGACGACGGCGCACGTCGAGGCGAACGCCGCCACCGCTACTACTACTACTACTGCGGCGACGGCGAGCGACGAAGGCTTAGACGCCCGCATCGAGAGCGCGCTGCGCGCGGCGAGCGATAAGAAGGCGCACGATCTGGTCGTGCTCGACCTGCGCCCGGTCGCCACCTTCACAGACTATTTTTTGATCACGAGCGGCACGAACGTCCGGCAGGTGCAGGCCATCGCTGACGAGATCACGGAGCGTTTAAAACGCGAAGGCACGCGCGCCGCGCGCATCGAAGGCTACCAGACAGCCGAGTGGGTGCTGGTTGATTACGGCGATTTCATCGTGCATATCTTCGAGGATAAGGCGCGGCGCTTCTACGATCTCGAACGGCTCTGGCGCGAAGGCGTGCGCGTCCCGTTGCCCGCAGACTTGCAGACGGACGCCGGAGCGGCAAGCGGCGGCACGCCGGGAAGTGAATAGAGAAACGAACCGTGATCGAACTCGTGGCGCAGTCGGAGGCGATGCGCGAGGCCGTGCGTCTCGCGGCGCGCGTCGCGCAGACGGACGCCAACGTCCTCGTCACGGGTGAGTCGGGCGCGGGCAAAGACGCGCTCGCGCTCTACATCCACCGCGAGTCGAAGCGCGCCGCCGCGTCGTTCGTGAAGATCGATTGTGCGGCGTTGCCTGCGGAGTTGTTGGAGGCCGAATTGTTCGGCTATGAGCGCGGCGCGTTCACGGGCGCAAATGATGCGAAGCCCGGTCGGCTCGAAGCGGCGCACAAGGGCACGCTCGTCTTAGACGAGATCGCGCACCTTTCGACGGATGCGCAGGCGAAACTGCTGCGCGTCATCGAACAGCGCGAGTTCGAGCGTTTGGGAGGCAGGCGCACCGTGCGCGTCGATGCGCGTCTGATCGCGCTCACGAATGTCGATCTGGAAGAGGCCGTCCGGCGGCGAGCGTTTCGCCCGGACTTGTTCTATCGCCTGAACGTTGTGCGCATCCACATGCCGCCTTTGCGCGAACGCCGCGAGGACGTGCGGCGACTGGCGCGCGGGTTTTTGAAAACTTACGCCGCAAAGCACGGGCGACGCGCCCTCCGAATTGAGCCGGGCGCGCTCCGCCTGTTAGAAACTTATGACTTTCCCGGCAACGTACGGGAGTTGGCGCACGTCTGAGAGCGTGCCGTGATTATGGCCGACGGCGAGCGCGTCGAAGCAGAGCATCTGCCGGAGGCCGTCCGCGCCGCCGCGTCGCTGCAAGTCAGGCGACCGCCGCAAGAGGAGCGCATGACGCTC
>DASQDV010000867.1:0-5529 GCA_035633995.1 Pyrinomonadaceae bacterium
AGATGCCGGATGTTAGATGTCAGATGTTAGTGAAGAAGCAAACTGCTTTTACTAACATCTGACATCTAACATCCGGCATCTGCCTTTTTATGCGGATGAGAGGACTTGAACCTCCACGATGTCACCATCACAGGCTTCTGAGACCTGCGCGTCTGCCAGTTCCGCCACATCCGCGTGAAACGTGAAGGAATCATACGGAGCGGGGCGCAAAGGTGTCAAGCAGGCGCCGGGCGGGCGTTTGCGCTTGTCGGATTCTTCGAGTCGAAGCGCGACGAGAGGCGGTGTTGCCGTCGGGCAATGCCGCTTGCTATAGTTCAGCCATTGACGACTCCTGTGACGATCACTGTGCGGCGAGATGAAGACGGCATGACGGAAACGGTGCGGACAGTTGATGCGCTCAGTTCGCGTCTGGACGAGATACGCGGACGCGTCGCGGCCTGTGCGCGGCGCGCGGGACGCGTGCCCGGAGAAGTCACTTTGATCGCGGTCAGCAAAACGCACCCGGCGGAGATGGTGCGGCAGGCGTTTGCGGCGGGCGTCTCGGACTTCGGCGAGAACCGCGTGCAGGAGGCGGACGAGAAGATCGAAAAAATCGGGCGCCTTAGCGCGCAGGGAGACGCTCAAGCCCCGCGCTGGCATCTCATCGGGCACCTGCAATCGAACAAGGCGCGCCGCGCCGTCAAGCTTTTCGACATGATCCACACAATAGATTCTGTGGATTTGATCGAGCGTCTGGAACGCTTGTGCGCTGAGGAGGGACGCGCGGCGCTGCCCGTGCTCCTGCAAATTGATCTGGCGGGTGAAGCGACGAAAGCCGGCGCGCGCGCAGACGCCTTGCCGGAATTGATCGAGAAGGCCGCGACTTGCGAGCGCGTGCGCCTCGCGGGCTTGATGACGCTCCCGCCGTTTTACGAAGAGGCCGAGCGCGTGCGCCCTTTTTTCCGTCGCCTGCGCGAGTTGCGCGACCACTGGCGCGAGCGCGGAGCGTTTCGAGACGGGAGCGGCGAGCTTTCGATGGGCATGAGCCACGACTACGAAGTGGCGATTGCGGAGGGCGCGACGATGGTGCGCATCGGCACGGCGATCTTCGGAGAGCGCGAACGACGTTGACGAAGCGCGCACCGTTTAGCACGCGGCGCGCGCTCCGGTAGCAGTAATATCAAATTCTTATGCCTGAACTCACACTATTTTTCGGCACGCTGCTGTATTTCGTCAGCATGGCAATCGTCGGCCTGATCATCGCGGCCATCGTCCTGATGCTGCTGCGCCTGGCGCTGAATTATGCGGACTTGAATCCGTTCAGCCGCCCCGTCCTGATGGTGCGCAACCTGACCGACCCGTTCATCAACCCCGTGCGCCGCTCGCTCCTGGGCTTCGGCTTCTCGCCGAACATGGCTCCGCTCGTCACGATCCTGATCGTCATCCTCGTCGGCTGGCTCGCGTTGCAACTGGCGACCGACGTGATCATCACGATTAACGGCGTAGTGGTGTTTGCCGGGCTTGGTCGCCCCATCGCGCTCGTCGGGGCGTTACTCTACGGGTTTCTCGGCGTCTATGCGATGCTGATCCTGATCCGCATCATCTTCTCATGGGGCATGGTCGGGCAGCGCAACGCGGTGATGCGCTTTCTCGTCAAGGCAACCGACCAGCTGCTCTCCCCCTTGCGCCGCATCATCCCGCCGCTCGGCTTCTTCGACATTTCGCCCATCGTCGCTTTCCTGATCATCTGGCTCTTTCAGGCGGCCATACGCGGGACGCTCCTGCGCTTTTAATAAATTTTTGAGCGGGAGAAGAATTCCATGCTGCGTTGCACGGAGGCTGACGGCGCGATCACGTTTGCCGTGCGCGTCGTCGCGCGCGCATCGCGGAGCGAGGTGGCGGGCGAGCAGGACGGCGCGCTGCGCGTGCGTGTGGCCGCGCCGCCCGTCGAAGGCGCGGCCAACGAGGAACTCGCGCGGGTGCTCTCCGGCGTGCTCGGCGTTCCTGCGCGAGCCGTCGAGATCAAGCGCGGCCACGCGTCGAAGACGAAACTCGTGCGCGTCGCGGGCGCAACGTGTGAACGGCTATCGAGTTTAGCGAGCGGGAAGTGAATCGTGTTGAAGTTGAGCAAACTGAAAGTGAGAAATGGAGAAAACTGAAAGTGTACGATCAGGTCTTAAACTGACCCCTCACCTCTAACCTCCGACCTCCGACCTCTGCTTTGAGCCGGTTGCGGCGCGGAAAAAACGCGTGATATAGTCGCGTTCCGCTTCTCGAATTAAACACGCGTACAAGGAACTCTATAAACATGTCTGGACATTCCAAGTGGCATACCATCAAGCATAAGAAGGGCGCGCTCGATGCCAAGCGCGGGAAACTTTTCACCAAACTGATTAAAGAACTGACCGTTGCGGCGCGCACGGGCGGCGGCGACCCGGAAGCCAACGCGCGCCTGCGCAAAGCCGTCTCCGACGCCAAAGCCGGAAACATGCCGAACGACACGATTGCGCGCGCCATCCGGCGCGGCACGGGCGAAGAAGAGGGCGTCAACTA
Source organism: Pyrinomonadaceae bacterium (assembly GCA_035633995.1). GTDB lineage: Bacteria > Acidobacteriota > Blastocatellia > Pyrinomonadales > Pyrinomonadaceae > JAIVJZ01. The sequence continues at coordinate 2,533 of DASQDV010000867.1, forward strand.
CGACGAGATCACTTACGAGGGCGTCGGCCCCGGCGGCGTCGCCATCATGATCGAGGCGATGACGGACAACCGCAATCGCACGGTGGCCGAGATACGTCATGCCTTCTCGAAGAACGGCGGCGCGCTCGGCGTGTCGGGTTCGCAGGCGTGGAACTTCGAGAAGAAGGGCTACATTGTCGTCGAGAAGTCGGCCAAGAGTGAGGACGAGTTGTTCGAGATCGTGACGGAGGCGGGCGCGGAAGATTTGCGCGACGACGAGGAAAACTTCGAGATCATCACCGCGCCGGAAAATTTCGAGGCCGTGCATGAAGCTTTGAAGCAAGCCGGGGTCGAACCGCAGGCCGCCGATGTCGAGATGGTTCCCAAGTCCTACGTCAAACTGGCGGGCGCTGACGCGCGCTCGATGCTCAAATTGATGGAGACGCTCGAAGACCACGACGACGTGCAAAAAGTCTCCGCCAACTTCGACATTGACGAGGCTGAGATGGCGAACGCCTGAGCACTCTCATCAGTAATCTTAACGCTTGGAGCAGGCCGCGATAGTTATGTCGGTGCAACTGTCGCGGTCTGCTTTTAATTTCCCGCCCGAGTAGTTCGTCATATGTGTCTTGAGGCCGCATGAAACGCTGTCCGACCTGCCGGCAGACCTACGCGGACGAGACGTTTCGTCCTCCTACTTCGCGATGATCCATCCGGGCTTGAATGACGCGGATCAGGCGTTCGCCTGTCTCGAACGTGCCAGCGAAGAACGCTCCGGTTTCATGGCCTTCATCAAAGTCGAACCCATGCTCGATCCTTTGCGCTCCGACCCGCGCTTCGCCGCGCTCGAACGGCGCATCGGATTAAGTGCCTGAACTGCCGGCCTGTTTTTACAAATAAGATATTGACAGCCCAAAAAACAGGTGTATCGTGTGCGCCGGAGGTGGGGAATAACATGGCTACTATTTCTAAAGTGAGAGACCTGGTTCCTCTTCTCAAAGAGATAGAGACTGCCGACGATCCTATCGCAGCAATCGAACGGCGCGGCCATGTAATCAACTCCGCCCTCAGGACGCGGCTTAAAGCGGCGCGCGCGCCCACACCGGCGCAGCGGCGACTCTGGCAGAAGACCGCCGCGAAAGCCGGTGCTTTGCGAACTACCTTCGGAGAGCGCCCGCAGATCGTGCCGCGCCAGGTTTCTCCGAGCGAATATGAATTCAGCGCCGGCCTGAGGATGTCCGCCGCAGACGAGATTCTGGCCGGTCTGTTGGCGAACGGCACTATCCCCGATGTGCTGTTTCTGGACGAACTCCTCTCAGCCGGAGACAGCAATACGCTGCAAAACTTTTTTGTGGTGGACAAACCCGGCGGGCGCATGGGCAGGCTACAGTTTACGGGGACGCCGACGATTGCGCCGATCAGCGACGGGTCAGACCGCGTCCTGCTCACGCTCCCGTTCCGCCTGAACTTTGAACGAATCACCAAGACAGTTTTCAAGCAGGTGCGCACACTGGTGACGTTCGCTACAGGGCGTATGCGGCTCGACATCAGACTGGCGGCGGAAGCGGACGTGGACAGCAAGGGCGCGCGCTTTGTGGAAATCCAACTCGATTTGTCGGGAGGGCGCGACGCACGGCTTGAAACCGACGCCAACTCGCCCGTCAAACTCGCCGTCCAACCCGCTCCGGGTCAGTTCGATATTCTGGCCGTTATTCTACAGAACGAAATCAAGCAGCGTTTGGGGGGCGCTCTGCGCCTGACCGTGAGTGCCAGCATCCCGCTCCCGCTGGGGAAACTCGAAATCAGGAGTCCCGCGATTGTCACGCGGGGCGACGCGCTTTTGGTCGGGGTCAAGGTGGTGGGCACCACAGGGTTGGGCAATCCCGACACGCTCGTCCCGCTGTTCCCGAACGCGGAAACGAATTTCTTCACACGCGTGCATGATCAGGTTCTACGCCTCATTATTCAGGACGCCGCGAAAAGCGGAATACTCACACGAGAGGCGAAAAAGAGTCATCCCGATGCCGTGATCCATAGCGCCGACATTGCTTTCGGGAAAGACACCATCAAACTGATCGCGAGCGGAGAGATCGTTGACCTGTGCCCGGGCGGCGTCAACCTCGGGTTCAGAGTCACGACGACTGTTACGATCAAGTTGGAAGGCACGGAGATTCATGTCACGAAGGAAACCAGCAAAGACCTCGATAACACCGATGCACTCCTTTGCGTGATCGGCACACTCGGGCTGGCGCTGCTCACCGCCGTCGCCGTGCTTGTGTTCAACGGCATCGGCATCGCGTCCGGCTTCACAGCCGTCCTGGCCTTTGGCGTCATCGGCGTGCTCAGTGCGATTCTCGCTTTTGACAGCGACGACTTCGCACTCGCATTCGGCAGTGGAGGCGGCGGTGACAATAAGCCCACGATCATCGAACTGGATTTTCCGATTCCCGGCACCGATCTGCTGCCGACGCTGACGGGCAACTTTATCCGGCTCGACGAGAGCACGATGCTGATGGCCGCACGCCTCGGCACGCGCCCCGACGATCTGAACACCTATTTCTACGTGCAGTTCATGGAACCCGACGCGAATAATCCGGCGGCAACAGCCGTGCGTCCGATGAAGAACGCGCGCGTCCGCCTGATGGATCGCGATTCGCCGCAGCCCGCAGGTGACGATGTGAACCTTCCGGGTCCGACCACGACGCGCAGGAGCCAACAGACGCCCGCCGGAAACTTCAGCATTACGACCGAGACGCGCTTTGCAAGCACCACCGACGAAATGTTCCGCGAAGCCACAGCCGACCGCAACGGTCGCGTGCGCTTCTACATCCCGCGCGACAAACTCGGCAGTAAGGGCGGCGTGAAAGTGGTGGAGACCACGCGGCTGAATCTCGACACGGATAAGGAAACCAAAAGTACGCAGCGAACCAGCGTTCCCGAAGCCCGCCCCGATCTCTATTTCCAGGTTACGCGTCCGAACAACACGACAATTGACACACTGAATCTGGCATCAGGGTT
>DASQDV010000868.1:0-3958 GCA_035633995.1 Pyrinomonadaceae bacterium
TCGACCTCGATCAATTCAACCTCGTGCCGAAGATCGCGCGCCCGTTGCTCGAACGCATGGGCGGCGGCTGGGGCACGTGTCGCGTCGTCCCGATTGAGTCGGGGCGCGGCTGCCCCTACGGCTGCGAGTGCTGCACCGTCACTGGGTGCTGCGGCGACTCGATCCGCGTCCGCTCGAACGAATCGGTCGTTGACGAAGTTTTGCGCCTCAAGGCGCGCGCGCGCAAGGACGGCGGGCAGGTGGCCGTCTTCTTCATTGACGACAACTTCGCCATCAACGTCAAACGCACAAAGTCGCTCCTGCGCGACCTGATCGCGCTGTCGGGCGGCAAGTGGGTTTTCATCGGGATGGAGTCGATTGATCCGGCGAACATGGCCGACGTGAACAAGAATTTCAGCAAGCCCGGCGAGTACGGCGCGGTGCTGCGCCGTCTGGCCGAGCGCAACGTCTATGCCATCACTTCATTCATCTTCGGCATGGACAACGACACGCCCGGCGTCGCTGAGCGCACGCTCAACGAAATTCACTCGTGGCCGCCGGGGCTGCCCGTCTTCGGCCAACTCACGCCGTTTCCCGCCACGCCGCTTTACGACCGGCTCGCCGCTTCCGGTCGCCTCGCGCGCCCGCGACACTGGATGGACTTCGCCCCCTTCGAGATGGCGCACGCGCCCTTGAAGATGACGATCAAAGAGGCGCGCAACGAAGTCAATCAGGCGTGGACGACCTCCTACAGCCCGGAGAGAAACGCTCAGGCGATGGACGCGATCAAAGACAAGCCGGTCGAAGTCAGGATCAGCCACCTCGTCGCGCGCCTCTTCTTTCGCGGCATCTATTTTCCGCAGATGAGCAAGTGGGCGTGGATGAAGTTGGTCGCCGAAAATCGCGCGACGTTGTTGGGACTGGTGGGCGAGGGCGTAAGCACTTGGCGCGCGGCGCGCAGGCGCAGACGCCATGCCGTCCAGCAAACCACCACCTGAGCCGTTCACACACCCGGCATCGAGCGAACTATTTTCCTTTGCGCCTCCAGCGCCTTTGCGAGAAATTTTTCTCACGCAAAGGCACTGGAGGCGCAAAGGCATTTTTCATTTGAGAACTTGATTAAATCGCTTCGTTTAGCATAGCTTTCATACCAACTCATCGGAGGAACATCGTTGATGAAGATCATCGTGACGGGTTCGAGCGGCCTCATCGGGTCGGCGTTAGTCGAAACTCTTCTGGCGCGCGGCGACGCGGTGACATGCCTCGTGCGCGGGGCGGCGCACGCGCGGCGAGCGGACGGCGCACGCGAAGTGTTATGGAATCCGGCGCGCGGCGAGTTGGAAGCGGCGGAACTCGAAGGGCACGACGCGGCAGTTCACCTGGCGGGCGACCCCATCGCCGAAGGGCGCTGGACGGACGAGAAGAAACGGCGCATACGCGAGAGCCGCGTGCAGGGCACGACGCTGCTCGCAGAGACGCTGGCAAAGTTGAAAGCACAGCCGCGCGTTCTCGTCTCCGCCTCGGCGGTCGGCTACTACGGCGACCGGGGCGAAGAAGTGTTGAACGAGGCGAGCGCGTCGGGCGCGGATTTTCTCTCAGCCGTGTGCCGCGAGTGGGAAGCTTCGACGGAGGCGGCGAAGGTGGCCGGGATTCGCGTTGTAAAACTGCGTTTCGGCGTCGTCCTGAGCGGCGCGGGCGGCGCGCTCGCCAAGATGCTCGTGCCTTTCAAAATGGGCGCGGGCGGACGGATCGGAAGCGGCGCGCAGTACATGAGCTGGGTCGCGATAGACGACGCGGTCGGCGCGATTTTGCACGCGCTCGCGCACGAAGAATTGGAGGATGCCGTCAACGTCGTCGCGCCGCGCGCCGTCACGAACGGCGAATTTACGAAGACGCTCGGCGGCGCGCTCGGTCGCCCGACGCTGTTCAGCGTGCCCGCCTTCGCCGCGCGCCTCGCCTTCGGCGAGATGGCCGACGCCGCGCTCCTGGCGAGTCAGCGCGCGCAGCCCACGCGTCTCATCGCGACGAACTACGAATTCAAATATCCCGAACTCGAAGGCGCGCTGCGCCACGCGCTCGCGCGTTGAGAATTTGCTCTCCGCCCGCCGCAGCGGCTCTACGCATTCCCCATCCCGTAGTAATATTTAGTTGATGAAACTCACACGCTTCGCACGCTACACATGGCTCGTCGTCGCGGTCAATTTGTTCGTGATCGTGTGGGGCGCATATGTGCGCGCCTCCTTTTCCGGCGACGGTTGCGGCAGCCATTGGCCTCTGTGCAACGGCGAGGTGATCCCGACGACGGGACTCCTCAAGACCCTGATCGAATTGACGCACCGGCTGACGAGCGGCGTGGCGTTGCTGCTGGTCGCCGGGATGGTGTGGCAAACGAAATGCTTTCCGCGCGGGCATCGCGTGCGGCGCGGCGCGTTCTGGTCGCTCGTCTTCATTTTGATCGAGGCGCTGATCGGAGCGGCGCTCGTGAAGTTCGAGTTGGTGGCGGGCAACGCTTCGGTCGCGCGCGCGTTCGTCATGTCAATTCATCTGGTCAACACTTTCCTGCTGATCGCCGCGCTGTCTCTGACGGCGTGGTGGGCGATGGGCGGCGAGCGCGTGCGGCTGCGCGGGCAGGGCAAAGTGAGTTTGCTTTTCGCGCTCGCCCTGTCGGGCACGATCTTGATCGCGGTGAGCGGCGCAATCGCTGCGCTCGGCGACACGCTCTTTCCCGCAAGCTCGCTTGCGCAGGGGATCAAGCAGGACTTTTCGGCGGCGGCTCACTTTCTCGTCCGCCTGCGCGTGCTGCATCCTTTGCTGGCCGTCGGCATCGGCTGTTACGCGGTTGCCGCCGCGTCTTACGTCAACACCTTCCAACGCCCCGGCGAGCGCACGAAGCGTTTGACGAACATCCTCACAACGCTCTTTCTCGTGCAACTCGGCGCGGGCATTTTGAACGTCTCGCTGCTCGCGCCCATCTGGCTGCAACTCACGCACCTCCTGCTCGCAGACCTCTTCTGGATCGCGCTCGTGCTCACCGCCGCCTCCGCCCTCGCGCAAACCGACGCGACGGCAGAGACGCTTGAGCAAATCAACCTGCACGCGGCAACGGAAACTGGAAATTGATTGACGAGCCGCGTCAGGGAGTTCGATTCCGGTTAAAGTCGCTGGCTGTGACGAACGCAGCAGACAAGCCACACATTCGTGTCCTTAAAAATAAAACTTTCCGCTTGAATGAAGTTCGTCACGTGGCGAAAAACTTGCGGGAGGATTTCATCATTGAGCGACAGCTTTGTGCCGCAACTCGGTCTGGTCTGCATCACGACTTCGGACGCCGTGCGTTATCGCGCGCTCACGCGCAAGCGCCTGTTGCAATTCGACGCGTCTGAACAGAAGCGTATGCTGCGCGAGTTGTACGCCGACAATCTGGCGCGGCTGAATCGCGCGCTCGATTTTTGCGTCGAGCACGGCTTGCGTCTGTACCGGCTCACTTCGGGACTCTTCCCGTTTGCGGACGACGAGGCGGGCGCAGACGTGCTCGAAGAGTTTGCGGACGCGGCGGGACTGACGGGCGAACGCGCCACAGCGCTCGGCATACGCCTCGTGATTCACCCGGATCAATTCGTCGTGCTCAGCTCCGACTCCGAGCAGGTCGTCTCGAACAGCATCAAAATTTTGGAGACGCACGCGCGCGTGCTCGACCTGCTGGCGCAGCCGCGCACGAGTTGGACGGTCATAGAGATTCACGGCGGCAAGGGCGACCGCGCCGCCCGGCTCGTCGAGGTGATTCGACGCCTCCCCGAAGGCGTGCGCACGCGTCTCGCGCTGGAGAACGACGAGTACGCCTACAGCGCGGCGCAGATTCTCGAAGTCTGCCGAGCCGCGCGCGTGCCGATGGTCTTCGACGCGCATCATCACGTCTGCCGCGAGAAGTTGACGAGCTACGAAGACGAGAGCGTGGCCTATTATCTGGCCGCCGCGCGAG
>DASQDV010000869.1:0-3579 GCA_035633995.1 Pyrinomonadaceae bacterium
GCGCACCGTGCCGCTCGCGCTCGCGGCGGCGCGCGAGGCGCTGGAAGACGCACGGCTTCACTTTTCGGATTTGAGTCTGGAAGCACGACGCGCCATCGGCGTCGTGCTCGGCACGGGCGGCGGCGGCCTCGCCTTCACCGAGCAGCAATATAAATATTACTTCACGGGCGAAGAGGCGCGTGCGAGCGTCTACACCATCCCCGCTTCGACGCACGGCGGCCTCTCCTCCGAACTCTCGATGGCCTTCGGCCTGCGCGGCCTCTCGCACATCATCTCGACCGGCTGCACGAGTTCCACAGACGCCATCGCCTACGCCGCCGAGCACATCGCGCTCGGGCGGCAGGACGCGATGCTCGCGGGCGGCGTCGATGCGCCCATCGCTCCGGGCATCCTCGCGGGCTTCAACCTGATGACCGTCCTGACGAAAGACTGGAACGACGCGCCCGCCCAGGCCTCGCGCCCCTTCTCGCGCGACCGCTCCGGCATCGTGCTCGGCGAAGGCGCGTGGATTTACTTTCTGGAAGATTACGAACGCGCGCACGCACGCGGCGCGCGAATCTACGCAGAGATTACAGGCTACGGCGCGACGTGCGACGCCTATCATCGCGTGCGCCTCGAAGACACGGGCGAAGAACCCGCGCGCGCCATGCGCCTCGCGCTCGCCGACGCGGGACGCGCGCCCGCCGAAATTGATTACGTCAACTTGCACGGCACTTCCACGCAACTCAACGACCGCATCGAGACACAGGCCATCAAACTCGCCTTCGGCGCTGAAGACGCGCACCGCATCCCGATGTCCGCGACGAAATCGCAGATCGGCCACCCGCAGGGCGCCTCAGGCGCGGCAGGTCTCGCCGCCGCGCTCTCGGCCATGCACACGGGCTTGATCCCGCCCACCATCAACCTCGACGAGCGCGACCCGGCGTGCGATCTCGACTACGTCCCGAACGCGGCGCGCGAAGCGGACGTGCGCGTCGCCCTCTGCAACTGCATCGGCTTCGGCTCGAAGAACAGCGCGCTCGTGGTCGAAAGAATTTCAGGTTTCAAGTTGTAGGTTTCAAGTTCAAGAACGAAGAACCGCAGTCCTGAAACTTGCAACCTGAAACTTGAAACTCTTTTTATGTTTAGCCAGCGCAGTTATGAGCTAGAGCATCTGGATAAGGGCGACTACACGCCGGAGGAATACGAGGGGTGTCTGGTCGAACTGCGGCGCATCAACGAGTGGCTGGGAGATGCGCGGGCGTTGCGCGCTTCGCTCGTGCCGGAGGTGGAGCGTGCGGGGCTGCGCGAGTTTTCGCTGTTGGACGTGGGCGCGGGGTCGGGCGAGTTGTTGCGTGTGGCGGCGCGCGAGGCGCGGCGGCGCGGGTGGCACGTGCGGCTCGTGGGGCTTGAGTTGAATGAGCGTTCGGCGCGTGCGATTGTGGAGGAGTCGCAGGGGTTCGCGGAGATCACGGCGGTGCGCGGCGACGCTTTTCAACTGCCGTTTGCGGACGACGCTTTCGATTACGTCGTCTGCTCGCTCTTTACGCATCACTTTCGAGACGAAGGCGTCATACGCGTCCTCAGGGAGTTCGGGCGCGTCGCGCGTCGCCGCCTGTTCGTCATAGATTTGCATCGCCACGCGCTCGCCTATTTTCTCTACACGACCCTCGGCCGTCTCTTCCTGCACAATCGTCTGATACGCGAAGACGGCGCGCTCTCCTTACGCCGCAGCTTTCGCGCCGGAGAACTCAGACGGCTCGCGCGCGAAGCCCGACTCGAAAACGTCGTCGTCAGACGCCGTTTCCCTTTTCGTCTGGTGTTGAGCGCAAGGGGGCATAAGCCGGAGCTTGAGCGTGCGTGAAAGTTTGACGAAAGATTATGACGCGATCATCGTGGGCGCGGGGCCTGCGGGGACAAGCGCGTGCGTGCATCTGGCGATGCGCGGCGCGCGCGTCCTGCTTTTGGAGCGGGAGCGATTTCCGCGCGCGAAATTGTGCGGCGAGTTTATTTCGCCGGAGTGTCTCGCGCATTTCGCGCGGCTCGGCGTGTTGGATGAGATGGAAGGGGCGGGCGGCGCGCGCGTGGGCGAGACGATTTTTTTCGCGCGGAGCGGTCGGCGCGTGGGCGTGCCGAGCGCGTGGTTCGGAACGGAGACGACGGGCGGCAGAGACTTGTCGGCTAATGGTGCGCTCGGTTTGAGCCGCGCGGAGATGGATCAAAAATTGATGCTGCGCGCACGCGCGGTGGGCGTAGAGGTTCTGGAAGAGGCGCAAGTTATCGGGCTGTTATTTGAAGACGGCGGAGAGCGGCGCGTTGCGGGCGTGCGCGTCGAGCGGCACGGAGAGGGGTTGGAACTGCGCGCCGCTATAACGATTGACGCGACGGGGCGCGCGCGTGCTCTGGCGAGGCGAGTCGAACAGGCGGCGAAGGGGAACGGGGCGCGAGAAATGAAGGCGCGCGCCGCGTCGTCGCCGAAGCGTATGCCGCTGGTTGCGTTCAAGGCGCATCTGGAAAACGCGGGGGGCGCGGAGGGGGCGTGCGAAATCTATTTTTATCGCGGCGGCTACGGCGGCCTGAGCCGCGTGGAACAGGGGTTGAGTAATTTGTGTTTCATCGTGGCGGCGCGCGACGTGCGCGCGCGTGCGAGCGATGCGGAGCGCGTGATGCGCGAGATCGTGATGTCGAACACGCGCGCGGCGGAGACTCTGCGCGGGGCGCGCGTCGCATCCGATTGGCTGGCGGTGGCGCTGGAGAGTTTCGGGCGGCGCGAACTCGTCCCCGCCGAAGGTTTGTTGACGGTGGGCGACGCGGCCTCGTTCATTGACCCGTTCACGGGCAGCGGCATGTTGATGGCTTTGGAGAGCGGGGAACTCGCGGGCGCGTGCGTGGCGGGCGCGTTGCCGCAGTTGCGCGCGGACGGATCATTCGCGCAACTCGCGACAGCTTATCGCGCGCGTTACCGCGAGCGATTCGCGGCGCGTCTGCGCGTCTGCTCCTGGCTCAGGCGTGCGGCCTTCGCGCCGGGGTTGGCGACGGAAGCAGGCATCGTCGCGCTGGCGACGAGCGAACGCGTGCGGCGCGCGCTCGCTCGTGCGACGCGTCCGGCGTGACGAAGCCACGCGCTATGCCCACACGGCGCACCGCAACCCCACGACAGACGCGCCGAGATCATTCCCCGCCCGCCTCGTATCCGCAAACGCGTGCCACAGCGCGGCCTGTCCCGCTAAGAACCTCTCATCCAAAATATACTTATCGTCAGACGGCGTGTGAGGCATCACCCCACAGATCAACTCGATCAACGCATCCAGACCTTCACTATCCTCGCGCCTCGTGATCAAATCAACCAACTCGCGTGCCCTGTCTTCTGTAATTGTGAGCGTAGACCAATGCCTGATGGGTTCCCCAAAGTGTGGCTCTTGCTGGCGGGCGGGTGGCACACCCGTGCTATCATTTTTTCGCATCAGTAGCTCCTTTATCGTTGGTACTGGTGTAGAGGACTTACCGAGACCGCTAATCTCCGGTAAGTCCTTGCCTATTTGTGGTCTCTCTTGAGTGGGAATATAACCTTACCCTAGCCCAAGAGTTTTGTAAAGATAA
>DASQDV010000870.1:0-2877 GCA_035633995.1 Pyrinomonadaceae bacterium
AGTTCGGCCTCGGCGGCCGGCCTGCGCGGCCTTGAGCAGACGCCGGACGGCGACGTGGAACTCGGCGACATCATCACCAGCATCGACGGCGAACGCGTGAGCAACGGCGACGACCTCTATCGCATACTCGACAAGCATCAATTCAACGATGTCGTGCAGGTGGAAGTGTTCCGCGACAACCGGCGCGTCAAAGTTCCGGTGCGCCTCCTGCCCGACCGTCGCGGTGTCCTCAGAAGATAACGAAGTAGATGTCAGATACCGGATGCCGGATGTCAGTGTTACTTCTTGACACTGACATCCGGCATCTGTCATTTAACCTATTTGCCTATGCAGCATTTCGTCAACAACGGCTACGGCTGGACGTGCCGCCATTGTCAGGATGCGGAGGCGACGGCGGCGCGCGAGTCTGAGAGTAGCGCGCGCGCACGTTTTTTCAGCGAAGGCGAGGCGGAGGAACGCGAGCCGAAACTCTCCTCCGCCGCGCGCGCACGCTGGCGCGACGAATCACGTCAGGAGTTGGTCTGCCCGAAATGTGGCGTGGCGGAGAAGATTGACGATCAACCCTGAGGATTCACTCGGCACGCGCGAGGATGAGCGTGTGCCCGCCGTCTCCTTCGGGGATAAACTCCGTGCGGCAAATCTCGAAGCCTGCGGCGGCGAGCCACGCTTGATAAGTCTCCGCGTCCGCATGACTCCACGCCATCGTCGCCCCCGCGACGCCGAGCCAGTTCTCTTCCGTCCCCGCCCAGGCACGGCTTCCGACAGTGGCGAGGAAATAGCCGCGCGGCTCTAGCCAGCGGCGCACGCGCGCAAACAGCGCGGGCTGCTCGTCGAGCGGCAGATGAATGAGCGAGTAGAAAGAGACGACCGCCGAGAAGGCCGCCCGGGGGAAATCAATCTCCGCCATGTCCGCGCAGATGAAGCGCGCGCCGGGCACGAGACGTCGGGCGCGCTCGACCTGCACGGGCGAGATGTCCACCCCGGTGACGTTGAATTTTCCGGCGAGCGCCTGCGAGACGGGCAGGCCGCAGCCGCAGCCGAGGTCGAGCACGGCGGAGTTCTCCGGCAGGAGCGTAAACAGTTCGGCGAGAAGGGCGGTGTCAGCCCCGAACGCGTGCGCGCCCGCGTCGTCGCAATAAGCGTAAGACACTTTATCGTAGCCGCGCCTGACGATCTCTTTCTGCCTCATAAGACTTTCGCGCGAGATTATTCGCCGACGACATTCGCCCGCGCCTTCACCCACAGAGCAACCGACGCAACTCGTTGATGCGAGTTTCCGGCGCGCCGTAACGCTCGCGGTAATCCTCTATGCTCCGGCGGATCACTTCCAACGCATCCTCGCGATTGTAGACCTCCGCGATCTCGACGCGGCGCGGCGCTTCCTGCGGCAGTTGTTTGTAGCTCAGGAAATAATGTTGCAGGCGGTCAACGAGTCCGCGCGGCACTTCATTGATGTCGCGCAGGTGGCCGTAGGTCACGTCGGATTCGAGGACGGCGATGATCTTGTCGTCGGCCTCGTTGCCGTCAATCATACGCAGGCCGCCGATTGGCAGGGCGTGGACGAAGAAGTCGCCGTGCGCGGCGGGTCGCTCGGTGAGCACGCAGATGTCGAGCGGGTCGCCGTCGCCGCGTATGCCTGAGCGCCCGGCACGCGACTCGCACAGCGCGGCCACCGTCGCGCCGCAAAAGGTTTGCGGGATGAAGCCATAGGGCGTCGGGCACATCGAGGAGAAACGCTGCGGGCGATCAACTCTGAGGTGCCCCGAAGGCTTGTCGAGTTCATACTTGACGGCATCGGTCGGGACGATTTCGATGTAGGCGTTGACAACCCCCGGCGCGTCCACGCCGCCCGGCACGACGCCGTGCCAGGGGTGCGCCTGAAAAAGTTTCGCCAGCAGATCGTTCAGCGCTTCGTCGTTAGTCGGCATCGAATTTTTTCCCTCGTTCAGCGTCGAACGCGCGGCTCGCTCGTTATGCTAAAATCCGTCCCCTCGCTCGCGCGTGCAAGTTTTCGCAGATTATGAAACGTGCGCGCGCCGCGTGTCCACGCCGCACGCACGAGCGCGAACACCACAGGCACAGGGAACTTTCCAGGTCGGCTACGACGACTGACACGGCGACCATCGCACCTTCCGGCACGCAGGCAAGCGCCCTGTCCGTGCGCTGGCTCATCAGCGCGCGCGACGATCTCGTGTGGTTCATCGGGTCTGTCATCTCAAGCTACGCGCTCCTTGCGCTCTACGTCGGCGGCGTCGTGCCGCTCCTGCCGATGGTGGCGGCGTGGGCGATCCTGATCGACGCGCCGCACGTCTTCGGCACATTCTCGCGCACCTACTTCGACCGCGAAGAGAGACAAAATCGCAAGCGCCTCTTGTGGGGGTCGCTCGCCTTCTTCGCCGTCGGCCCCTTGATGGTCTTGGCCGGGCTTGGCCTCGTCTTCTTCTTCCTCGCCGCGCTGTGGGCTTACTATCATCTCGTCAAACAGCATTACGGCTTCATGGTGCTCTACAAAAAGAAGAACGCCGACCTCGCACCGACAGACAACGCGCTCGACCGCCTCTTTATCCTGCTCGCGCTCACTTATCCCTTCGTGGCCTTCGTGGCGCGCGACGCGGAGGCACTATCGCGCGTGCCAGCGCAACTCGCGGGCGGGATCAGTTATCTTGAAACAACGTTGCTCGCGGCCACGATCATCGTTGCGCTGCTGTGGTTGCTCCGGCAGTTGCAACGCGCCGTGCAAAGACAACCGCTCGACGTGCCGAAGTACCTGCTGCTCGCCGCCTGCGTGCCGATGCACTGGGCGGTGCTCCTGACGCCGATGCCGCACAAGCCCATCGCCATCGTCGCCATACTCACCATCTACCACAACCTGCAATA
>DASQDV010000871.1:0-10011 GCA_035633995.1 Pyrinomonadaceae bacterium
GGCCTGGGAATAGTAGACGCGGACAGACTCCTGTATCAGACTCTTAAAACATTCCTCGAACGCTGAGGGGAAAGAGAGATGGCAGAACTATTCTGTCGAGAGAGTTCGACATCTGCAACAGTATTGCCGGCAGCAAAATTGATGGCTCAAGTATCTTTAACAGCAACTGTGTGGTATTAGAATAATGCCCGAAACTCGAAGGCTTCGGCTGCCCCGTGCCGCATCAACCTCACGTCAGACTAACATTGGTTAAGGTTTGCGGCGATGGTTCGCAGCTAAAAGAAACAACACATTCTTCAAAGGAGAAAGCAGATGGCTACTTGCGAGGACTTTACTATCAAGCTGCAAAACAGCACCGACGGAGAGGTCAAGGTCACGAAATTCGAGTACAAAGACGGCTCCAGTTTCAAAACCGAGAACATGTTCGGCATTGATGGTCACCAAAAGATCGAGAAAGACCATACCGTGAGTTTTACACGCAACTTGCAGGGAATTGGGGATGAAAGCACGCAGTTCAGGGTTACTTATAAGCACCACATCGGCGGCACTCGTTGGGGCGATGATAATGTCCAACTGACAGAAACGTTCACCGCCCACGACAATGGAAGTAAAACAGTCATCCTCAATCTCAACGAGCACTAAATCGGAAAATTGCCCGAAGTGGGACAAAAAATTACGGGTAGCCGCACGCAGGCTACCCGTAATTTTTTGCAAAAATTGATGAGCCGAGCAGGACTCGAACCTGCGACCCAGTGGTTAAAAGCCACTTGCTCTACCAACTGAGCTATCGGCCCGAAGTGAAGTTTTCAAACGTGTGCCGCCTGCGGCGAGTGCGATCAAAATCGTCGGATGAATCGCTGCGAGCGGCTTATTTGGTGTTGGTCACGCTTCGCGACTCATTGTACATACGATGTTTGCGGCGGGCAAGCGTGCCGCCGGTTTATTGCTCCTGAAGCCACGCGTCGAGCGCGGAGCCGCGACAGAGGATCGTCTGGTCGCGCTCCGGCCCGGTGGAGACGAGGCCGATTTCCACGTTCATCGCGCGCGAGAGGTATTCGACGTAGGCGCGCGCGTTCGGCGGGAGTTGGTCGAACTCGGTGATGCCTTCGGTGGAGGTGTTCCAGCCCGGAAGGGTTTCATAGACGGGTTCGGCGCGGCGCAAGTCCTGCGAGACGGCGGGAAAGCTTTCGACCTCGCGCCCGTTCAGGCGATAGCCGGTGCAGACTTTGATCTGATCGAGCGCGTCGAGCACGTCGAGTTTGGTGAGCGCGACGGAGGTGAAGCCGTTGATTTCTGCGGCGTAGCGCGTGGCGAAAGCGTCGAACCAGCCGCAGCGGCGCGGGCGACCCGTAGATGCGCCGTACTCACGCCCGCGCTCGCGGATCAGTTGTCCGAGTTCCTCTTCGCCTTCGAGCATCTCGGTGGGGAAGGGGCCTTCGCCGACGCGCGTGGTGTAGGTGCGGACGATGCCGAGCACGCCCGTGATGCGGTGCGGCGCGAGTCCTGTCCCGATGCTCGCGCCTCCGGCGGTCGTGCTCGAAGAGGTGACGAACGGGTATGTGCCGTGATCCACGTCGAGCAGAGTGGCCTGCGCGCCTTCGATCAGGATCGAACGGCCTTCGCGTGCGGCGCGGTTCATAAAGTGCGTCGTGTCGGAGATGAAAGGGGCGAGCCGTTCGGTGAGCCGGGAGGTTTCGTCGAAGACCTCTTCGACGTTGAGCGGCTGGCCGCCGTAAGCTTCGATGATGCGGTTGGCGTCTTCGAGATTACGCTCGATGCGCGCGCGCAAAACTTCGGGCACGAGCGCGTCGGCGACGCGTATGCCGCGCCGCCCGGCCTTGTCTTCGTAGGCGGGGCCGATGCCGCGCAGCGTCGTCCCCACGCGCTCGTTGCCGAGCCGTTCTTCGCTCGTATGGTCGAGCGCGCGGTGGTAGGGAAGTATGAGATGCGCGCGGGAACTGACGAGGACGCGTTCGGGCGTCACTTCCAAACCTTGCGCGGCGAGGCGGTCGGCCTCCTCGAAGAATGCTTTCGGATCGATGACCATGCCATTGCCGAGCACACAGGTCTTGCCCGGATGGATGATGCCCGAAGGAATCAGGTGCAGGACGAAGGCGCGTTCGCCGACGTAGACCGAGTGCCCGGCGTTGTGCCCGCCCTGATAGCGCGCCACGATGTCGAAGCGTTCGGCCAGAAGGTCAACGATCTTGCCCTTGCCTTCATCGCCCCACTGCGCGCCGATGACCACGATAACTTTAGACATAGAATGTTGGATGTGAGATGTCAGATGTTAGATAAGATGTCTGAACTGACATCTAGCACCTCGCATCTGACAATCTGCCGCCTTAGCTTGCTCTTTCCAGTTTGACCGGCTTCTCGATGAAGTAGAAGCTGCACTGGCCGCGCACTTCGTCCAGGTCGCGGCGTTCGATGGGGAAGAGGCGACACTGGTTGGGGCGGTCTTCGTAGATGCCGCAGGTGGATGTGCCGTCGTCGTGCTTCTTGAGGAAGGGACACTTGAAGAGTATTTCGCAGCACGCGCCGCAGCGGTTGCAATCGCCGCGCCGGAGCGCGAGCGCATCGATCACTTCCTGCTTGCGGAAATTTGCGCTGACGAAACGGCGCAACTTCCCTTGCGCCTGACGCGCCCGAAACCTCGCGTCCTCGACGGCTCGCAGGCGCTTGGCCGCCGCCAGTCGTTCTTCGAGCAAACGTCGCTTGCTGTTCTTCGAGGAACGCCCGACGGTCTTGGCGCGGCTGTTGATGGTTTGTTTCATCGAGCGTCCGGGAGTCGCACGCAAGCAAGCGGTAACGCCTGCCCGCGTGCGTGAACAATCCTGTCAGACTGTTTGACGACTGGCAACAGAAACGGCGCGAGACGCTTTTCCAAACTGCAACCCCGCGCCGATTCCTGCGACGATAAAACTTAAGCGTTGGCCGCGCCGCTGCCCGCGTTGACGTGCTTGTCGATCATGCGCGAGATGGCTTCCTTCGTCGTCGCGCCCACGACGCGCTCCTCTTCCTTGCCGTTCTTAAAGAGAATCAGCGTCGGGATGCCCTTGATGCCGTACTTCTGCGGGACGTTCGGGTTGTCGTCAACATTCAGTTTGACGACGCGCGCGCTCGTCGAATATTTCTCCGCCACCTGCGCCACCGTCGGCGCGATCATGCGGCAGGGCGCGCACCACGCCGCCCAGAAATCCACGAGCACGGGGCGATCCGACTGTAAAACTTCCGCTTCAAAATTGGCATCGCTGACATCGTTGACAAATTCGCTTTCGCTCATTGTGGTAAATCTCCTTCTTTCCTAACTTGTAATGGCGCGAGCGGATGATCGTACCACCGCCCGCGTTTGAATGACTCACTGCTAAAAATCATGTGGCGCTCAGACACCGCCCGCGCTCTGCCTCCAGGCGGCGCCCCCTACATGCGCGCGACGGCGCGGTAAACTTCCACGTACCTGCGCGCGGCGGCGTCCCACGAATTGTCCTCGCGCATGCCGTTCAACTGAATCCGTCGCCAGACATCTTTGTCGGCGTAGGCGAACAACGCTTCGTAGATGCTGCCGAGCATCGCCCGCGCCGTATATTCGCCGAACTTGAAGCCGTTGCCCGTGCCGCGCGCGCGGTCGAAATTCTCGACCGTGTCGTCTAAGCCGCCCGTCGCGCGCACGACCGGAACCGTGCCGTAGCGCATCGAGTACATCTGGTTCAAACCGCACGGCTCGTAGAGCGACGGCATGAGAAAGATGTCCGCGCCCGCTTCTATTTGATGCGCGAGCGGCTCGCCCGCGTAGCCTTTGTAGATGCCGACGCGGTGCGGCGCGTGATCGCGGAAACTCTGCAAAAAGTCTTCGTACTCCTGCGCGCCCGCGCCGAGCGCGATGAAGAACGCGCCCGTCTCAAGGATGGCGGGGGCGGCTTCGCGAATCAGATCGTAACCCTTCTGCGCGACAAGACGCGAGATGATCGCAATCACCGGCCGGTCCAGTTCTTCCGGCAGGTGGAAGCGGCTGAGCAGGTCGCGTTTGCACGCGCGCTTGCCCGCCAGATCGTCCGCGCTGAAACGTGCGGCAATGTGCGGGTCGGTCGCCGGGTTCCACGCGTCGTAGTCAACGCCGTTCGTCACGCCGATGAGGCGGTCGCGGCGCATGCGCAGCAGCCAGTCGAGGCCGTACCCTTGAGCGCTCGTCTGTATCTCGTAGGCGTAGCGGCGGCTGACGGTCGAGAGCGCGTCCGAGAGCATCAAGCCCGCTTTGAGCGCAGAGGCCGCGCCTTCCAGAAGAAATGCGTCGTGCACGTCGCCCCAGCCGAAGCCCAGATAGCCGAGGTCGTGCGGGTCGAACGCGCCCTGATAAGCGAGATTATGAATGGAAAAGAGCGAGCGCGTGCCTCTGTAAAAATCGTCGTAGGCGCGGCGGGCGCGCAGTTCCGCGACGGCGAAGCCGGACGGCCAATCGTTGCCGTGCACGATATCGGGCGGCGTGCCCAGGCGCTTGAGAAGCGCGAGCGCGGCGCGCGAGAAGAAGGCGAAGCGCGTATGGTCGTCGCGGTAGCCGTAGACGCTCGGGCGCGAGAAGTATTCCTGCGATTCGATGAGAAACGCGGGCGCGTTGACGGTCTCTTCGTTCAGCCAGACGCGGACGTATTGGTTGCCGCCCGTCCATTCGACCTCCAGATTATCAAAGAGCAACTTGCCGACGAGTTCGCGCTTGGTCTGCTCGTAGAGCGGCAGGATGAGCGCGGCGTCAACCTCGCCCGTTCGCTTCAGAGCCTTCGGGAGCGCGCCCGCCACGTCGCCCAGTCCGCCCGTTTTCGCGAACGGCACAGCCTCCGACGATAAGATTGCGACGCGCAAACCCTTCACCCGACGCTCCCACGCTCAAGCGCTGAAAGCATCCCGTCAAACTGAACTGCAAAGCTTAGGCAGCCATTCTACGCAAGGCAAGCGACAGGTGACAAGCCGGAAGAAAGTAAATCGTGAATCGTTTATCGTAAATAGAAAAAGACAGTTTTCTCTATTCACGATTTACGATTCACGATTCGAGGCTTTTCTAGCTCTGCATCGAGGCGAGGAATTCGGCGTTCGACTTGGTTTTGCCCAAGCGTTCCAGCACGACTTCCATCTGCTCGACGGGCGACAGCGGGTTCAGGACGCGGCGCATCACCCAGATGCGCGCGAGGTCTTCCTTGCTGATCAGGAGTTCCTCTTTGCGTGTGCCGGAGCGTTGAATGTCGATGGCGGGGAACAGGCGTTTGTCAACGAGGCGACGGTCGAGGTGGATTTCGCAGTTGCCCGTGCCCTTGAACTCTTCGAAGATCACGTCGTCCATGCGCGACCCCGTATCGATCAAAGCGGTGGCGATGATCGTCAAAGAGCCGCCCTCCTCGATGTTGCGCGCCGCGCCGAAGAAACGCTTGGGGCGTTGCAGGGCGTTGGCGTCAATACCGCCGGAGAGAATCTTGCCCGAAGGCGGCACGACGGCGTTGTGCGCGCGTGCGAGACGCGTCAAAGAGTCGAGCAGGATGACCACGTCGCGCTTGTGCTCGACGAGCCGCTTGGCCTTTTCGATAACCATGTCGGCGACCTGCACGTGGCGCGTCGGCGGCTCGTCAAAGGTCGAAGAGATGACTTCGCCGTTGACCGAGCGCTGCATGTCTGTAACCTCTTCCGGTCGCTCGTCGATGAGCAGGACGATGAGCGAGACTTCCGGGTGGTTCTTCGAGATCGAGTTGGCGATGGTCTGAAGCATCATCGTCTTGCCCGTGCGGGGCGGCGCGACGATGAGGCCGCGCTGGCCTTTGCCGATGGGTGTGACGAGATCGATGACGCGCGCCGCGAGCGTCTCCTGCTCGGTCTCCAGCATCAGGCGCTCGTCCGGGTAGAGCGGCGTCAAATTGTCGAAGAAGACTTTGTCGCGCGTCTCGCCGGGGGCTTCGAAGTTGATGGCCTCGACCTTGATCAACGCGAAATAACGCTCGCCCTCTTTGGGCGGGCGAATCTGGCCGGAGACGGTGTCGCCGGTGCGCAGGTCGAACTTGCGTATCTGCGAGGGCGAGACGTAGATGTCGTCGGGGCCGGGCAGGTAGTTGTATTCGGGGGCGCGGAGGAACCCGAAGCCGTCGGGCAAAGTTTCCAGCACCCCTTCGGAGAAGATGAGGCCGCTTTTTTCAGTCTGCGCCGCGAGGACTTTGAAGATGAGTTCCTGCTTGCGCATGCCGGTCGCGCCGGGCACGTCCATGTCTTTGGCGATCTGCGTGAGCTTCGAGATGGACATCTCCTTGAGCGTCGCCAGATTGAAGGCGTCGCCGCTGCCCGAAGGGATGAAATCCTTGTCGGCGAGTTCGTCGGGCGGCGTGTCAACGACGGCGGCGGTGGTGGTGGTCGTCGCACGGTTGCCGTTTTCGCTGCTGTTGCCGTTGGCCGTGCCGCTACTGCTACTGCTGGTTCGTGTGCGTGGTGTACGTTGTGACATTTCTCTTTTCTCTATGAGTGGAGCTTTGGTTAGCTGCCATTTCTAACCAAGAGTTGTGTCCAACTCTTGTCATGTTGCTGTCGTTGAGATTGAATTGCTGGCGGATTCGTGGCCGCGTATGAATTAAATCCTTAAATGCTGTCGGGAATGATGCCTCAGGTGCGCGAAGGCTTACGGCTCGGCGCAGGAGCGGCGATGTTTCCGGCGGTTAAGTGTACGAGGTGTTTGGCGAATTGCTGCAAACGTCACCCGTCCCGTAAAAGTTCAACGAATTATTTGTATGGCCTCAGTTTTAACCGAAAGGTTAGATGCCGTCAAGAGGCCACAGGGTCGCCTCGCGGCGATGATTCGACTTTTCAACTGGGGGATGGTGAGACGGTTAAAGCCTCTTCGATAGCGCGCCAGACGCTTGTGCGCCCGTGTCCCGTGACGGCAGAGTAGGCAATCACTTCCCCACTGCCCGGCGCGCCTAAAACTTCCCGCGCGCGCCTGAGATTTTTGCCTAACACGTTTTGCGAGAGCTTGTCGGATTTTGTCGCAACCGTCAGATGAGGCTTCGCATAAGCTGTGAGCCATTCACGAAGTTGCAAGTCCAATGTAGTGGGTTCGTGGCGCGAATCTACGATTTGAATTAGTAACACAAGCGACTCGCGCTTGGCAAGGTAACTTTCTACGATTTCCCCCCACGATTCGCGTATGGCGCGCGGCACGCGCGCGTAGCCGTAGCCCGGCAGGTCTACGAAATGGAAGCGGCGGTTGATGAGGAAGAAATTAAGCGCCTGCGTCCGACCCGGCGTCGAAGAGGTGCGCGCCAGTCCCTTGACGCCTAAGAGCGAGTTGATCAAACTCGACTTTCCGACATTCGACCGACCGAGAAACGCCACCTCCGGCAACTTTGTGCGCGGCCAGTCCTGTTCCGTAAACGCGCTCTTGACGAATTCGGCGCTCGTGATTTTCATTCAAGTTTCAGGTTTCAAGTTTCAAGTTTCAAGTTAAAGACCGAAGCAGTTCAGTTCTGAAACTTGAAACCTGAAACTTGAAACTCGCCGTTACTTCGAGGTTGCGCCGGAGGCCGTCTGCGTCGGCTGCTCGTCGGCCTGTCCCTTGCCCGTTGCCGCCGCTGCGGCGCGCATCGCGGCCATCTTCTTCTGCATCTCGCGCAGGTGTGCGAGCCGTTCTTTGGCGTTCGGCGTGCGCATGATGAGTTCTTCGAGGTGCACCCACATCTGCGGGCCGAAGCGCGCGCGGAGTTCTTCGATGAACGGCTCAAACTTGGCGTAGTAGAAGAAGTGTTCGCCGTTGGCATCGTTGAACATCTTCTCGTCAATCGCGCCGTTGTTGACTAAGGATGCGGCCATGTCCCAGTAGGACATGACCTGACGCAAATATGCGTTGTTCTCGCCCGTGCCCGCGTCCAGAATGTCCTGCAAGCTTTCGGGATTGAAGGCGGCCATCCACGCGCGCGCCTTGCGCATCGTCTCTTCGCGGCGCAGATCGTAGAGCTTCAAAATCAAATCCGCATCTTCGTATTTGCCCATACGGAATTTTTCTCCTTAAGAATTTACCGGCAGGTATGCCGTGTTGAGTTGGGAGGGAAGGAAAGAAACGTTGAAGGCGGAACGATGAGCGATGAAATTATAAACAACTCAATCTCTTGAATGTTTTACTTCGTCGTTCATCGTTCCGCCTTCACCCTAGAACTAGTCTGCCATCGTCGGCGTGCTCTGCGCCGGAGGTTCGGTTGACCAGATGGGCGGCTGCGCCGCGTCGTCCGCCGCGCCGTCGGTCGGGGACGCGTCTTCGAGCGCGAGCGTGAGCACTTCGTCAATCGTCTCGACGAGATGGACGCTGATGGCGGCGAGCACCTCTTCGGGCACTTCCGCCAGGTCTTTCTCGTTCTCTTTCGGCAGGATGAGCGTCGTCACGCCGACGCGGTGCGCGGCGAGCATCTTCTCTTTGATGCCGCCGACGGGCAGCACCTTGCCGCGCAAAGTGATCTCGCCCGTCATCGCCACGTCCTTGCGCACAGGTACGCGCGTCAGGGCGGAAGCCATTGCGGTCGCGAGCGTGACGCCGGCCGAAGGGCCGTCCTTCGGGATCGCGCCTTCGGGGATGTGCACGTGCAGGTCGCGCTTGCGTATGTGGTCGAGACTCATGCTGAGCCGCTCGCTGCGTGCCTTGATGCAGGTCAAAGCGGCCTGCGCCGACTCCTGCATGACCTCGCCGAGTTTGCCCGTCAGTTGCACGCCGCCGCGCCCGTTCGTGAGCGTCGCCTCGATCTGCAGGACTTCGCCGCCAACTTCCGTCCACGCGAGTCCGAGCGCAAGACCGATCTCGCTATGCGCCGCAGCCTGTTGTTGGCGGAAGCGTATGGGGCCGAGCATCTCGCGCACGCGCTCCGGCGTAACCACTTCTTTGAACTCCTCGCCCTTGTTCTCGCCGACGAGTTTGCGCGCCACCTTGCGGCAGCACGAACCGATCTCGCGTTCGAGATTGCGCACGCCCGCTTCGCGCGTGTAGGAGCGGATGATCTCCAGCAGCCCTTCGTCCGTAAACTCGACCTGCTCGGCCTTCAGCCCGCTGCCCTCGGCCTGTTTGACGACGAGGTGGCGGCGCGCGATCTCCAACTTCTCGCGCTCTGTGTAGCCGGAGAGGCGAAGGATTTCCAGACGGTCTTGCAGCGCGGGCGGGATCGTGTGGAGCACGTTGGCCGTCGCGATGAAGAAGACTTTGGAGAGATCGTATTCAACGTCCAGGTAGTGATCCTGAAACGAGTTGTTCTGTTCGGGGTCTAACACTTCGAGCAGAGCCGAAGAGGGGTCGCCGCGAAAATCCGCGCCGAGCTTGTCAACTTCGTCCAGCAGGATGCAGGGGTTGACGGTGCCCGCCTTCTTCATCATCTGGATGATCTGGCCGGGCAGAGCGCCGATGTAGGTGCGCCGGTGGCCGCGTATTTCCGCTTCGTCGCGCACGCCGCCGAGCGAGAGCCGGACGAACTTCCTGCCCGTCGCACGCGCGATGGATTTGCCGAGACTCGTTTTCCCGACGCCCGGCGGGCCGACGAAGCAGAGGATAGAGCCTTTCGGGTTCTTGACGAGCTGGCGCACGGCGAGGTGTTCGAGGATGCGATCCTTGATCTTCTCAAGCCCGTAGTGGTCTTCGTTCAAAACCTCTTCGGCTTTGGAAAGGTCTTTGATCTCTTTCGACTTCTGCTTCCAGGGCACGCTCAACAGCCAGTCGATGTAGGTGCGCGAGACCGTGCCCTCGGCTGACATCGGCGGCATCGCTTCGAGGCGGTGGAGTTCCTGCAAGGCTTTCTCCTTCGCCTCTTCGGTCATGCCCGCCTCTTCGATCTTCTTGCGTAAATCTTCCACTTCGGCCTTCTCGTCCTTGCGACCGAGTTCCTTGTGGATGGCCTTGATCTGTTCGTTTAAGTAATACTCTTTCTGCGCCTTCTCCATCTGGCGTTTGACGCGCGCCTGAATCGTGCGGTCGAGTTGGCGCTTGTCAACTTCCGTTTCAAGGATTTCGATGAG
>DASQDV010000872.1:0-5878 GCA_035633995.1 Pyrinomonadaceae bacterium
GCGAGAAAGGCTTTCGTGTGCGAGTGGCGGCGACCGTTGATGATTCGCGCCGGATGCTTGATGTGGAGCATCTCGTGGTAGAGGATATATTCGACGAACCATTCGGGCACGTCGGGCGCGTCGAGCGTCTTGCTGATGACAATGGTGTTAAAGGCCGGGTCGTGATGGCCGAGAATGCGGCGCGTCCGCCGTTGCGACCAGGTGAGCGTGGGCTTCTCCAGTTCGTCTTCGAAATAGCGGCGGTTGAGTCGGGCGAACAGGCGGTCGAGATTGTGATAGTTGCCGCGCGAGGTGGAGATCATCTTGCGCCCGCGCTGGCGGCGCGCGATGTCGGACGCGCGTTGCACCTGCGGCGAAAACGCGTAGTCGCGGTAGACGCGTTCGTGTACCTGCGGCGTCGGGCGGCGCAGGAGCGAAGCGACCAGCATGAAAGCGAGCGCGCGTTGGACGTTCGCCGGCGCGTCGCGGAAGATGTCGGAGAGGCGCACGTAAATGCGCCCGGAACGGCGTCGGATCGTGTGCCGCAGCCCGGCGTAAGGGTAGAAGCGCACGTCTACCTCCGGCGGCGGGTGATTGCGCTCAAGCTGCCGGAAGGCATCCGCGAAAAGGGAATTGAGGGTTGTTGGCGCGGCTGACATATAAGAACCGAATCCTGTACCGACGATAACGAATCTACGGCGAGATGTGCGACGGCGAAATTACCGGCTGACCGGACGAAAAACTTCTAACAGAAGCCGCTGCTCTGACGTTGCAACTGAGGCCGGGCGCAGCCCTATATTACGAGCCGTTGCGGCGGGGCGTCAACGCACTCTTTCGCGCCGGTCGCTAAGCCTTTTCAAAGCATCAATTGTGAGTGGAGAGTCGCCGGTGGCCGGTCGGGCGGCCTCGCAGGGCAAGGATTAAGTCTAGTTGGCACAACGGTTTAACTGTTGAAGCCCGCCTGCCTGCCGACGTGCGCCGCTAACTCTTGTGAAATCTATAAATTGTGCCGGGCGGCTGAGGGCGGGCGACCAGCGCGGGCTTGCGTCGGCAGGCGATTGCGCCCCCTTTCCCACTTCCGTTATACTCCACGCGCAAGGCGTGTCTCAGGCGTGTAAAATTAAACTTGACAGGCTTTAGACGGGGCGGTAATGATTGATATGACACTCGGCGAGGCGAGCCGCAAATGCCTCTAAAGAGACCGCCAACGTTCCCCGCACCCCGCGCTGTCAGCACCAAGATGGCAAATCGTAGTTCCACAACGACGACGACCTCCGAGCGAGCGCCCGATGCGCGCGCGCAGTTCGTTTTGTCCGCCATCATCAAAGAGCACCTGGGGACGGGCGAGCCGGTCGGCTCGCGCACCGTCTCGGAACGCCTCGCGGGCAGGGCCAGTTGGAGCGCCGCCACGATCCGCAACGTGATGGCCGAACTCGAAGAGGCCGGACTCGTCGAGCAGCCGCACACTTCCGCCGGGCGCGTCCCGACCGACATGGGCTATCGTTACTACGTCGATCACATGCTCGGCGACGCGCGCCTCTCGCGCGCCGACACGGCGGCGATTGACAGCCTGCTCGGCCTGCGTCAGGGCGAAGGGGGCTTGGCGACCGCCGCCGCGCCGCACCGCCTGATGGAAAAAGTGTCGCACCTTTTGTCGGAGCTTTCGGAAAACGTCGGCATCGTCATCTCGCCGTCAATGGCCGACAACCGTTTGCAGCACATCGAGTTTGTGCAACTGACGGACGGGCGCATCCTCGTCGTCCTCGTCTTCGCGCCGAACATCATCCAGAACAAGGTCATACGCATTGACGAACCGCTCACGCAGGAAGAACTCGAACACACGGCGCGCTACTTGAACGCAGAGTTCAGCGGCAAGAGTTTGCAGGAAATTCGCGCGGAGATTCTCCAACTGATGCGCGCGGAAAAGGCGCTCTATGATCGTCTGCTGCAAACGGCCGCGCTGCTGTGCGAACTGAGCCTGGAAGGCGAGGAGGCAGCGACCGGCGACGTGTATGTTGACGGCGCATCGAACATTCTGGTCAAGCCGGATTTCACGGACATCGAACGCCTGCGCGAACTGTTCCGCACGCTGGAGGAGAAGACGCGGCTCGTGAAAATTCTGAACGAGTGCCTGACACGCGAACGCGTCTTCGGCGACGTGCGCGTCCAGATCGGTCGCGAACTGACCACGCCCTCGATGCAGAACTGCGCGCTCATCACCGCGCCTTATCGCATCGGGACGGGCAGCGTCGCGGGCACGGTCAGCGTCGTCGGCCCGATGCGGATCGAGTATGAACGCATGATGGCGGTCGTCAGTTACGTCTCGCAATTGATCGAACGGATGATGCGCGAAGAAAGCGCGCACGTCTGAACACGAGGGTACGAGCGCCCCGGCGCCAGTTTTCAAGCCGGAGGGTCTTCAAGGTCGAATGGAAATGATTAACGAAAACAGCCCGACTCCGAAACGCATCCCCGTCCGTTTTGTAGATGAAGACGGCGGCGATTACCGCGCCTCGTCCGAACCTGCGGACGACGGCGACGACGCGCTGACGCCCGGCGAACTGGGGCGCGCTTCGATCTACGAGGATGAAACCGAGATGCAGCGGCGCATTGATCGCGGTGGAGAGCAGGACAGCGAACAGGGTAAATCGGACGCCGACGAACGCGATACGGCGGGCGGGCCGACCCGCGCCGACATGCCCGAAGAACGCGACGAGCAGGACACGAACCGCCACGCGGGCGCAGAAGGTCGTTCCGGCGATGAAGCGCCGCCCGCAAAAAAGCAGTCCTCCGGCGGGCGCGGTGGCGGCGCGAGTTCCGCGCTGGCGATGCAGGCCGAGTTGCTCGCCGCGCAGGCCGAGTTGGAGATGGTCGAGGCCGAATTGCAGAAGGCGCGCGCCGGGCAGCAGGAGATACATGATCTGATGGCGCGGCGTCAGGCGGATTTCGACAACTACCGGAAGCGCATCGAGCGCGAACGCAGCGAAACTTACAACCGCGTCGTCGCAGACGTGGTGGGGCAGTTGTTGCCCGTCATGGACAATTTGCGACGCGCGCACGAAGCCGAGTCGTCGGTGGGGGCGACGGAGTCGCAGGAGTTTAGAAATTTCCTGCACGGGGTCGAGTTGATCAGCAAACAGTTGAACGGCGTGCTGGAGAATCTAGGCGTCGAGCAGGTGCCGACGGTCGGGCGTCCGTTCGACCCGCACGTTCACGAGGCTATCGCCACCGAACAGACGGACGAGTTCGAGCCTGATACAGTGATGCAGGAGATCGTGCGCGGCTATCGTCTGGGCGAAAAACTCCTGCGCCCGGCGATGGTCAAGGTGGCAACAAGATAATAGTTTCAGGTTGCAGGCGACAAGTTTCAGGACTGAGGTTCTCCGTTCTTTAACTCGAAACCTGAAACCTGAAACTTGAAACTCAAAAAAGCTATGGGCAAAGTTATCGGCATAGATTTGGGGACGACGAACTGCTGCGTGGCCGTGTTGGAAGGCGGCACGGTGCAGATCATCCCGAACAAGGAAGGCGGGCGCACGACGCCTTCTGTGGTCGGCTTCACAGACAAAGGCGAGCGGCTCGTCGGGCAGATCGCCAAGCGACAGGCCGTGACCAACGCCGCCAACACCGTCTACGCCGTCAAACGCTTCATCGGTCGAAAGTTCGATTCGCCCGAAGTGCAGCGCGCGCTCGAAACCACGCCGTTCGAGATCATTGATTCGCAAAACGGCGACGCGCGCATACGCGTGCAGGGGCGCGTCTACAGCCCGCAGGAGATTTCCGGTATCGTCCTGCAACGCCTGAAAGCCGCCGCCGAAGATTTTCTCGGCGAAGCGATCACGGAGGCGGTCGTCACCGTGCCCGCCTATTTCGACGACACGCAGCGGCAGGCGACCAAAGATGCGGGCAAACTCGCCGGGCTGCGCATCGAGCGCATCATCAACGAGCCGACCGCCGCCGCGCTGGCCTACGGGTTGGGTCGCTCCGCCTCCGAGCGCATCGTCGTCTACGACCTCGGCGGCGGCACGTTCGACGTTTCCATCCTTGAGATGAACGACGGCGTCTTCGAGGTGCTGTCCACGTCGGGCAACACTTTCCTCGGCGGCGAAGATTTCGACGAGCGCATCATCAACTGGATGGTCGAACAGTTTCGCGAAGAGACAGGGATCAATTTGCGCGAAGACCGCCTCGCGCTCCAACGCCTGAAAGAGGCCGCCGAGCGCGCCAAGTGTGAGCTGTCTTCGCTCACCGAGACGAACATCAATTTGCCGTTCATCGCGGCGGACGCCTCCGGCCCGAAGCATTTCAGCAAGACCCTGACGCGCGACACTTTCGAGTCGCTCGTCGCAGACCTCGTCGAGCAGACCATCGAGCCATGCCAGAAGGCGCTCTGGGACGCGAAGCTGCAACCGGACAACATAGACAAGGTTCTGCTCGTCGGCGGCCAGACGCGTTCGCCTATTATTTCGCGCACGGTGCGCGAGATTTTCGGGCGCGAGGCTTCGTCCGAGATCAACCCGGACGAAGTGGTCGGGATGGGCGCGGCCATACAGGGCGGCGTGCTGACGGGCGAAGTCAAAGACATCGTGCTGCTCGACGTGCTGCCGCTCTCGCTCGGCCTGGAGACGCGCGGCGGCCTCTTCACCAAGTTGATCGAACGCAATTCGACCATTCCCTTAAAGAGCAGTTTGACTTTCACAACCGTCGCGGACAATCAATCGTCCGTCGAGATTCACGTGTTGCAGGGCGAGCGCGAGATCGCGCAGGGCAACCGTTCGCTCGGCAAGTTCGAGTTGGTCGGGATTCCCCCCGGGCCGCGCGGGGCGGCGCAGATCGAAGTCTGTTTTGAAGTTGACGCGAGCGGGCTGCTCAGCGTCTCGGCGCAGGAGAAGGCGACCGGACGCCAGCAGCAGATGCGCATCACGCCGACCTCCGGTTTGAACCCCGACGAGATTGACACCCTGATCGCCGAAGCCGCAACCTCTGCCAGCAAAGATCAGCGCGCCAAAGAGGTCATCCACATGCGCAACCGGCTCGACAGCCTTTCGCGCAGCGCGCAGCGCACCTTCAAGGAGTTGTCCTCTGCGCTCTCCTCCGAGGAGCGGCAGGATGCCGTGCGCGTCTTCACAGAATGCGCGGACGCGGTGCAATCTACGGACGAGGAACAGGTGCAACGCGCGCTGACCGATATCGAGCGTATCGCGACGCTGCTGACGAACGCGATGCTCAGCGGCGCGACCCCGGCGGCCAGCACCGTCACGCCCAACAACAAAGAGGCGGGTTGAGATTATTTGAAAGGCAGTGTTAATAGTGGCAAGTGACAGGTGACGAGTGATAAGTTAAAACAGATGCGTTTTTAACTTATCACTCGTCACCTGTCACTTGTCACTGCTTTTGTAGTTATGAGCAAAAAGGATTATTACGAAATACTGGGCGTCGGGCGCAACGCGACCGAGCAGGAGTTGAAGAGCGCGTACAAGCGTCTCGCCATTCGTTACCACCCGGATAAAAATCCGGGCGATACGCAGGCGGAGGAGACGTTCAAGGAAGTGGCCGAGGCTTACAGCGTGCTTTCGAATGCGGAGCAGCGCGCTCGCTATGATCGCTTTGGGCACGCGGGCGTTTCGAGCAGCGCGGCGGGCGCGGGCGGAAACTGGGGCGCGCAAGGGTTCGGCGGCATCGAAGACATCCTCGGCGACCTGTTCGGCTTCGGCGATGTGTTCGGCGGGCGCGCGTCGGGCGGCGGTTCGCGCCGTTCCACCGGACAGCGCGGCGCAGACCTGCGTTACGATTTAGAGATCACGCTCGAAGAGGCGGCGCAGGGGATGACGGCACAACTGCGCATCCCGCGCCTTGAGACGTGCGAGACGTGCACGGGCACGGGCGCGCAGAGCGGCAC
>DASQDV010000873.1:0-4950 GCA_035633995.1 Pyrinomonadaceae bacterium
AGGCGCGGCTCGACGAAGTGCCAGCCGCCGTAGGTCTTCGGCTCCTCCTGCGCCCACACGAGTTGCGACGCGTTCGGGTAAGTGGCGAAGAGTTCGCGCAAGGTGCGTTCGGGGAACGGGTAGAACTGTTCGAGCCGGAGGATGGCAACGCGCCTATCGTCCGACTTCAAACGCGCCGCGTTCAGATCGTAATAGACCTTTCCGCTGCACAGGACGATGCGCCGCACCTCCGCGCGATTCGCGATCTCTGCGTCGTCAATCACAGGCAGGAAACCGCCCGCAGTCAACTCCGCGACGGAAGAGGTCGCGGCGGGCAGACGCAGCAGACTCTTCGGCGTCATCACGATGAGCGGGCGCGCCGTCTGCTGCCGCACCTGACGGCGCAGCAGGTGGAAATACTGCGCGGGCGTCGTCGGGTAACAGACCTGCATGTTGTTCTCGGCGCAGAGTTGGAGATAGCGTTCGAGCCGCGCGTTGGAGTGCTCCGGCCCCTGCCCCTCGTAGCCGTGCGGCAGAAGGAGCACGAGGCGCGAGGGCTGTTGCCACTTGTCAACGCCGGGCGCGATGAATTGATCTATGATCACCTGCGCGCCGTTCGAGAAGTCGCCGAACTGCGCCTCCCACATCACGAGCGCGTCGAGCGCCTCGACCGAATAACCGTACTCGAAACCCATCACGCCCTGCTCCGACAAAGAGCTGTCGAAGACTTCGACGCGCGAGCGTCCGTTCTCGCGCACGGCGAGTTCGGCGAGCGGCGTCCAGGCGTCGCCCGTCAGCGTGTCGTAGAGAATCGCGTGGCGCTGCGAGAAAGTGCCGCGCCCCGAATCCTGCCCGCTCAGGCGCACGTTCGTGCCTTCGAGCGCGAGCGTGCCGAAGGCCATTGCCTCGCCGAACGCCCAGTCCAGAGGCGCTGCTCCTTCGCCCATCTTCGCGCGCCGCGCCAGTTGGCTCACCATCTTCGGGTTGACGCTGAAGCCTTGAGGCACGACCGCGATCTTGTGTCCGAGGTCGCGAATCGTCTCCGCCGCAACGCCCGTTTCGACAACTTCCGAACCGTCTTCTTCGACAATCGGGGGCGGCAACTCCGTCATCTTGGTCTTCTGCGCCACGATCTCTTTGGCGCGCGCCTGCGCCTGCTCGTAGCGTTCGACGCGCTCTTTGATCATCGCCTCAACGTCCGCCCCCGAGAGCACGCCCTCGCGCACGAGCCGTTCGGCGTAAACCGTGCGCACGCCCGGATGCGCTTTGACGCGCGCGTACATCAGGGGCTGCGTGTAGCTCGGCTCGTCGCCCTCGTTGTGGCCGAGACGGCGGAAGCCGATCACGTCGAGGACGACATCCTTGTTGAACTCCTGCCGGTAGTCGAGCGCGATGCGCAGCACGCGGAAGGCGGCTTCCGGGTCGTCGCCGTTGATGTGAAAGATGGGCAGTTGCGTCATGCGCGCCACGTCTGTCGAGTAGATCGTGGAGCGCCCCTTTTCGGGCGAGGTGGTAAAACCGATCTGGTTGTTGATGATGATGTGGATCGTGCCGCCCGTGCGATAGCCGCGAAGCTCCGCGAGGTTCAGCGTCTCCATCACGATGCCCTGCCCGGCGAACGCCGCATCGCCGTGCAGGAGCACGGGCAGCGCGCGGTCAATCACCTCTTCGCGCTCGGCATTCATTGCGTCCTGCTTGGCGCGCACCATGCCTTCGACAACCGGGTCGACAAACTCCAGATGGCTCGGATTCGGCGACACCGTGATCGACACTTCGCGCCCGCTCGCCGTCTCGCGCTTGCCCCGTGCGCCCTGATGATATTTCACGTCGCCCTCGTCCGCCGGAAAATTCGGATGCACCGAACCTTCGAAGGCCGTGAAGATGCGCTCCGCGAAATTGCCGACGACGTTGACCAGCACGTTCAGACGACCGCGATGCGCCATGCCGAGCGTGATGTCTTCCACGCCCTTCGCCGCCGCCGATTCGATCAACTGATGAAGCAGCGGGATGATCGTCTCGCAGCCTTCGAGCGAGAAACGCTTTGCGCCCAGGTACTTCGTGTGCAGGAAACGCTCGAACTGTTCGGCTGCGATCAGGCGTTCGAGCAGTTGCTTCTTCGTCTCCGCCGGGATGGGTTCCGCATCGACGAACTCCTGCCGAATGCGGTCGCGTATCCACGTCTTCTGTTCCTTGCTCTGGATGTGGCGGTATTCCGTGCCGACCTTGCCGCAGTAAGCGCGGCGCAGGATGTCCAGAATTTCGCGTAAGCTGTTTTGTTCCTTGCCGCCGAGTCCGCCCGTGATGAAGGTGCGATCCAAATCCCAGATCGTCAGGCCGTAGGTTTCCAGATCGAGTTCCGGGTGATGATGCACGGGCATGGCATGGAGCGGATCGATGTCGGCGATGAGGTGGCCGCGCACGCGGTAGGCGTTGATGAGTTCGAGCACGCGCGCCTGTTTGACGATCTGTTCCTGCGTGCGGTCGCCGCCGAGAAGCGCCGGGTTGCGATCCACAGACCAGCGCATTGGCCGGTAAGCGATGCCGAGGTCGAGAAAGATGTTTTCGTAGAAATCGTGTTTGCCGACCAGGAGTTCGTGGACGTGTGCGAGAAACGCGCCCGATTCCGCGCCCTGTATGATGCGGTGATCGTAGGTCGAAGAGATGGTGAGCGTCTTGCTGATGCCGAGTTGCGAGAGGGCTTCCGGAGACATCGCGTGATACTCGGCCGGGTACTCGATTGCGCCCGTCGCGATGATGACGGACTGGCCTGCCATCAGGCGCGGCGTCGAAGCGACCGTGCCGATTGTACCGGGGTTCGTCAGCGAGAGGGTCGTGTCCTGAAAATCGGGCAGGCCGAGTTTCCCTTCGCGCGCGCGCTTCACTACGTCGTCGTAAGCCTTGATGAACTGCGAGAACGCGAGCGCCTGAGCGCCTTTGACGTTCGGCACGAGCAGCGAGCGCGTGCCGTCCTTCTTCTGGATGTCGATGGCGACGCCGAGATTGACCTCCGTGCGACGAACGCGCGCGGGCTTGCCGTCAAGAAGGGTGAATCCGTCGTTGAGTTGCGGAAATTTTTCGAGCGCGCGCAGGAGCGCGTAGGCGATGAGATGCGTGTAGGAAGTTTTGCCGCCGTTGTGCTCCTTCAAATGCTTGTTGATGATCGTGCGATTCTCTTCGAGCAGTTTGACGGGCACCTGCCGGTTCGAGGTCGCGGTCGGGACAGTGAGGCTCGTCTCCATGTTCTCGACGATCTTCAAAGACGCGCCGCGAATCGGGCTTGCTTCAGCGGACGCGCTCGGCTGCGGCGACGCGGCAGCAGCAGCGGCAGGGGCGGGCGCGGTTTGCGCGGCGGTTGTCGCCGTTGCAGCGGCAGGAGCGGGCGTCGCGGGAGCGTTCTGGGTTGCGCTTCCGCCTGCGGCGGCGTTTGTTGTTGTCGTGGCCGTTGCGCTGTTGCCGTCGGCGCGCGGCGCGGCAGTTGCCGCAGTCGGCGCGCCGTTGCCGGAAGTCGTCGTGGCAGACGGCGGCGCGGGCGCGGCAGGTGATTGGCCGAGCATCTCCGCGAAGTAGGCGCGCCATGACTCGTCCACGAGCGAAGGGTCGCTGCGAAAACGGTCTAACAGCGTCTCGACGTAAGTGGCGTTCGCGCCGAAGTTTTCGGCGATGAATTGCGAGTAGTCTGTCTGGTTTTGTTGTGCGCTCAAGGTCTCGTCACCTCATTCGATGGA
Source organism: Pyrinomonadaceae bacterium (assembly GCA_035633995.1). Taxonomy (GTDB): domain Bacteria; phylum Acidobacteriota; class Blastocatellia; order Pyrinomonadales; family Pyrinomonadaceae; genus JAIVJZ01. The sequence goes on from DASQDV010000873.1 coordinate 3,705, forward strand.
CGCCGCGACGGCGGCATAAAGCTGCGGGGCATGCTCTCCCGGGTTGTGGCTGTGTGCTCGAATAATAGCCTATCATTTTCCGCCCCGCACTGCATCCGGCGCTCACCGGGGCGCGCAACCCTGCCAGATGATTTCACATCACATGGCCGCCCTCGTCGTTAAAGCAGGCGCGAGATTTCAACTTATGCCGTCGCGGAAAATTTTACTTTACGTCTCCGTCATCTGCTGCGCGTTCGTCTTCGCGGTCAACGGCAGCGCATGCAGCGTCCCGCGCGTCGTCTCGCAGCGCAATAAACAAACGACCGCGCCGCGCGCGGCGGCACAGACCCCGACGCCCACGCCGAAACCCATCTACGAGTCGCCCGTGCTGGAACGCCTCGTCGCGGCGGCAATCGAGCGCGCTTCCCACGAGGTCGAGTACGACGGAACTTATTACAAGCTGGAATATCCGGGCGGCGACGTGCCCGCCGACAAGGGCGTCTGCACGGACGAGGTGATCCGTTCCTATCGCGCGCTCGGCATAGACTTGCAGCAGGAAGTGCACGAGGACATGGCCGCCAACTTCTCGCGCTACCCGACGAAGTTTGGCCTGACGACGACCGACACCAACATAGACCATCGCCGCGTGCCGAATTTGCGTGTCTTCTTCGAGCGCAAAGGCCGCTCGCTCCCCGTTACCGACGAGGCCACCGACTACCTGCCCGGCGACATCATCACCTGGGATTTAAACGCTTCGCAGACCCACATCGGCATCATGGTTGACATGCCCTCGGCCACGCCCGGCAGGTACATGATCCTGCACAACATCGGGCAGGGGCCGAAGATCGAAGACATCCTCTTCGCCTGGAAGATCACGGGACACTACCGCTACACCGGCCCTCCCCCGGCCGTTAAGCCCACGCCGCGCCCTTCATCCCGCCGCAGCACGCGTTGAGACACTGCCGCTCCGGCAGGCTCTCCGCTTCGTCACGAAAAATTTTCCGCCTCCTGCAAGTTTCCAGACCTGCGCGCATTCAAGTGGTTGCAGGGTAAAAAATTTGACAGACACACGCAGGAGGATTTATGAGCCACGCACACGAAAGCACGCGCCCCTCATCCGACCTCGACCGCCGCCCCCGTTCCAATTCGCCGCACCGCAACACACGACTTCGCTGGATCGCACTGTGCGTTGTCGCCGCGCTCCTCCTGTCTTCGTGTGAACGCGCGCCCCACACGGAAAGGCAAGCTGCGCGGCGGGATGAAGCCA
>DASQDV010000874.1:0-4880 GCA_035633995.1 Pyrinomonadaceae bacterium
CGCACGCTCATAGCGCGACTCGCTGTAGACGCGCACCTCGTCGAGCGCCTCTTCGCGCACGAACTCAACGCCCGTCACGCGCGATTCGACAACTTCCGCGCCAAGTTCGCGCGCGTGATCGAGGAGGAAGCGGTCGAACTCCGCGCGCTCGACGGCGTAGGTCGCCTGCCCGTGCCCGGCTTCGCTGGCGTGCGCGCCGTGCCCCATCAAAAGAACGTTTTCGCGCGCGCCGTGCAGGCGGTAGCCGAAAATCTGCCGCTTGATGAGCGCGCGCGGCAGGTGCACGTCGAGGTCGCGCGCGAGCACCTCTTCGATGGGCGGCGACAGCACGCCGACGCACTGGTTGGCGTGGACGTTAAAATCCTTGCCCTCGAAGATGAGCACGCGAAGCCGAAGCCCACGCGCGCCCGCGCCCTGCAACAACTTGATGGCGCACGCCGCCCCGCCCGGCCCGCCGCCGATGATGATGACCGTCGAATGATCGTGTAAACGACAATCGCGCAAAAGTTTTTCCTTCGCTGTGGCGGCGTTGGCGACCGTTGGCCGCGCCGCCCGTTCGCGGTCGAAGACGGTTGCGGCCATTTTAGCGCGTGCGAGGAATGGCGGCGCAGAAATTTATACGCGCGTTGTTAGTTTTAAGACGAGAGTTAAAACCTTCGCCGCCGCCGCAGGCGCAGAAGGAACGATGAAGCAGGAACGCGGAGCGATGAAGGAAAGCATAAACAGGAGTTGATGTTTTACTTCCGCGTTCCGCGTGCCGCGTTCATCGTCTTTTCTTTGTGGTGAATACCTTTAAAGTGATTTGACGAGGAGCGCGATTTCGACGGCGCGGCGCGGGGCGACGCTGCCCCAGCCCTGCCGGTCTATTTCGATTCCCGGGAGCCGCTCCGCCGACTCGATCAAGATGCGTTTGACCTGCTGCGGCTTGAGGCGCGGGTTGGCTTCGAGCATACACGCGATGATCGAGGAGACGATGGGCGCGGCGAACGATGTGCCGTCAACGTACTTGTAATGCTCGCTGATCACGTCGCCCTCGCGCAGTTTGATCGTGATGAGGTGGCGCAGGAGCGAGGGGCGCAGTTCGCGCGCGTTGTAGAGGTCTGGGTCAACCTCGGCGTGCGCTTCGATGATGGAGACGAGTTCGTCGTCCGAAGCTTTGTCGAGCGTGGAGTAGAGTTCGGCCTGATCGGCGGTGGCCGTGTCGGGGAGGATGGGCGCGGGCACCCAGATGCCGGGCGCGATGATCTCCGGCTTTTGCAGCCCGTCAATGGTCGGGCCGTAGGAGGAGCGATACATGCCGCGCCGCGCGCGGTCGAGCGAGTTCTGATCGTCGAGGCCGCCGACGGTGATCGAGGCGGGCGCGCTCGCCGGGGGCAGCACGGGATGGCCGAGCATCTGCCCGGCGTTGCCCGCCGCACAGACGACGACCAAGCCCTCTTTGACGGCGCGCTCGACCGTCTGCGAAAGCGAGTTGTTCAAATACGACTCGTCTTCGTCGCCGCCCGCAGAGATGTTGACGATGCGGATGCCGTACTCTTTGCGGTGCGCGAGCACCCATTCCAGCCCGTCCTGAATGTTGCGCTCGGAGATGCGACCCGACGTGGCGAGTTTGACGAGCACCACTTTGGCTTCGGGCGCGATGCTGCGGTAGAAACCTTTGGAGAGCGAGCCGTTGCCCGCCGCCACCACCGAAGTCATCATCCCGTGCCAGCTCGCCGGATCGCTCGTCTCCAGAGACGACTTATGATCGGGGACGATGCTGTGATAGGCGAGGATGCGATTATCGGGGGTGATGAGATCGGGATGTTTGTAGAAACCCGAATCGAGGAAGGCGATGGTCACGCCGCGCCCGGTGAAGCGGTCGTCGGCGTCGAGGCGGAGCGGCGTCGGCAGCACGAGCCCGCCCTGTTCGAAGATGACGGCGTCGGTTTTGAGTTGGACGCGCGCGCGCTCGAACATCTCCACGCAGCGCTTGCACACGACATTAACGAACTGCCCCGCCGGAGCGTTTGCCATGACCAGCGCGCGCAGCCATTCGTCGAGCGCGTCGAGCGGCGTCAACTCGTCTTTCGATTCGCGCCCGCAGACCGGACAGGCCGGGAAACCCATCGGCTTGTCATGCGGGGCGACCACCCCGTCAACCGGAATCATCTCTGACACCTTAATTCAAACCTCGCTCTCGGTAGCTGATGAACCGCGAAACGATAACACAAGCCGCGCGCGAGGGTGGAGCGGGAAAGCCTCAACTTTGCATGACGAAACTGTGGCGCGGGCATGGCGCGCCGCCGGGTGCTGCGTGGCGGTTGTGATTCTCGCGGCGGGCGTGTAATTTAGGGTCAAAATCGAGAGGCTTAAAAACACGATGGCACCACAAACGCAGCAGCAAACGAGCGTCGCGGACATCTTCCGCCGCGCACAGGCGATCCGGCGCGAGCGTCCCGACATGCCGCTCAGGGATTTGAAGGCGCAACTCATACGCGAGTACAAGGGCAGCGCGTTTCCGCCCGTCTACAACCTGACGATTCCCGAACAGGACGCGCGCGCGCCCGAAGAGGACTGGTCGGCGGGACTCTCCCTCGTCATGCGCGGCATCCAGCGCGAAGACTGGAAGGACATCGCCGACGGCATCACGCTCAGCCTCGAACTGACCGACCGCTACGAGAGCGAGCACGGCAACACCGGCTCGTCCGATGAATGGCACGACCGCAGCGTCGGCATCAAAGAACCGCTCACCAAAGGCGTCGGCAAATGGATGCCCGCAGAGTTGATGAATCTGGCGGAACGAGCGACGAAGAAATAGCCAGTTGTCCGTTGTCCGTTGCACGTGGCTTTCCGAGCGAGTTGCTAAAGACGGAGTTGATCAACTGACCGGAGGCAAAGAACAACGGACGACTGGCTACTGACAACCGGCAAACTCATGAGTTTTCTGAGCGGTATCATCAAAGACCCGAACTACCAGCGCGAAGACCCGCGCCCGGCGGAAGTTGTGGCGGACGGCGAGACGGTGATCAGCCCCGACACGCGGCGCGAGCGGCGTCTGCCGCCCGGCCAGACGCGCACGCGCAAGTGGCCTGTCCTCGACGCGCACGGCACGCCCGAGATTGACCTCGCGAGTTGGACGTTCGAGATCGAAGGTCTGGTGGAGAGGCCGCAGTCGTGGTCGCTCGACGAGTTCTTACAGTTGCCGCCCGTCAAAGTTTACGCGGACTTTCATTGTGTGACGCGCTGGTCGCGCCTCGACAACGTGTGGGGCGGCGTCTCGACGCGCGAACTCGCGCGGCTCATCGGCGTCAAACCGGAGGCGAAGTTCGTCCTCGCCCTCGCCTATGATTACGGGTGGACGACCAACGTGCCTATCGAATACTTCCTCGCCGAAGATTCGCTCGTCGCGTGGTCGCACGACGGCGAGCCGATTCCGCCCGAACACGGCGGCCCCGCGCGCCTCATCATCCCGCAACTTTACGCCTGGAAGTCGGCCAAGTGGATCAAGGGTCTGCGCTTTCTCGCCGAAGACCGCGCGGGCTTCTGGGAAGAGGGCGGCTACCACATGCGCGGTGTCCCCTGGAACGGGGGCGACGGCGAACGCTTCCGCTACGGGAACGAAGAATAAAACTTGTCCGTTGTCAGTAGTCAGTTGTTCAAGACCGTCTTTAGCAACTTGCGTGATTGTCACATGCAACGGACAACTGACGACTGACAACGGACAGCCTACCCATCTATGTTTCTCCAACAGCCCACGCCGCCCGTGCCCACGCCGACGCCACCGCCGACGCTCACGGAAGTTTTCACGGAGTTGCAGAACAGTCTGATCAAGGCTGTGCCGGGCATGTTTCGAGGCGCGCTGGTCTTACTCGTCTTCTGGCTCGTGGCGTCGTTGGGGCGGCGCGCCATCGCTCTGGCCGCGCCGCGCGTGCGCGCCGACACGGGCGTCGTGCTCCTGCTGTCGAGAATCTATTACTACGGCATCCTTATCTTCGGCATCGTCACCGCGCTCGGCGCGGCGGGCTTGAACGTGACCGCGCTCGTCACGGGCTTGGGGCTGACGGGCTTCGCGCTCGGCTTCGCCCTCAAAGACGTGCTCTCGAACCTGCTGTCGGGCATCATGCTGCTGCTCTACCGCCCGTTTAACATCGGCGACCACATCAGGATGGGCGAGTACGAAGGCATCATCGAAACCATTCGGATGCGCGACACGCTCGTGCGCGCGCGCGACGGGCGGCTCATCGTCATCCCGAACACCAAACTGATCACCGAAGTCGTCGTCAACAACACCTACGCGCGGCAGGAGGAGGCGGCTGACGCGGGAGGCGCGCCCATTGTCCGCCCCGCCGCGCCGCAGCCCGCGCCCGCCGCCGAAGGTGACGACGAGCACTGGCAGCCCCCGCCACAGTAATTTTACATTCTTAACGCAACCGCACGCCCCCCTGATCGTATCTAAATACTAAAGATTCGAGACAGTTGACCCGTAAGCATTTTATACGGAAAATACGGGCATTTTTAACAACAGAGGTGCAAAATATGAGCAACGAAATTCTTAATCCACAACCGGGTAGGGCGAAGTTAAACCGGCTGGCGCGGCTGGCTTGCGCGCTCGTCATGTCCTTCGTCTTCGTCGGGTGCAATTCGGTCGGATCGAAGGCAACGGAGATCAACCAACCGGCGGTTAACTTCGCGCCGAGCACGGCGACGGCCTCGAACGCCGAGGCGCAAAATTCTTACGCCGACGTGGTGGCGCGCGTCGCCCCGGCGGTCGTCACGGTTCGTTCCGAGCGGCGCGGGCGCGCGGCGCAGCAGCACCCGTTCATGGACGATCCGATGTTCCGCGAGTTCTTCGGGCAGCGCATGCCGCAGATGCCGCAGACGCCGCGCCGCGAAGAGGG
>DASQDV010000875.1:0-3464 GCA_035633995.1 Pyrinomonadaceae bacterium
ACACATCACTTCGCGCTTCCGCCGAGCCTCTCCGACGCGCTGCAAGTGCGCGCCGCCAGCGAGGGCGTAACGCTTTTCATGCTGCTGCTCGCAGCCTTCCAGACCTTGCTCTATCGTTACACGGGGCAGGAGGACATCAGCGTCGGCTCGCCCATCGCCAACCGCAACCGCGCCGAAACCGAAAACCTCATCGGGTTCTTCGTCAACACGCTCGTCATGCGGACGTGTCTCTCCGGCGACCCGGCGTTTTCCGAGTTGCTCGAACGCGTCCGCGAAGTCGCCCTCGCCGCCTACACGCATCAGGACTTGCCCTTCGAGCGTCTCGTCGGCGAGTTGCAACCGGAGCGGCGCATGAGCCACTCGCCGCTGTTTCAAGTGTTGTTCGTCTTGCAGAACGCACCCATGCCCGCGCTCGAACTGCCCGGTCTGACGCTCACGCCGATCATCGCGGACACAGGCATCGCCAAATTCGACCTCACGCTTTCGATGGAAGAGACGAGCGCGGGTCTCAAAGCTTCGTTCGGTTACAACACGGACTTGTTCGAGCCGTCCACCGTCGAGCGCATGGCGGGACACTTCCGCACGCTGCTTGAAGGCATCGCCGCGCATCCCGCGCGCCGCCTCTCCGAGTTGCCACTGTTGACCGACAAAGAAAGTCGCCAACTGCTCGAAGAGTGGAACGATACCGGTGCTGCTTACCCGTCGGATGAAGTGTGCTTCCACGAGCTTTTCGAGCGGCAGGCGGAACGGACACCTGACGCGCTCGCGCTGGTCTTTGAAGACGAGTCTTTGACTTACGCGGAGTTGAACACGCGCGCGAACAAGCTGGCGCGACGCTTGCGCCGTCTGGAAGTCGGCGCGGATGCGCTGGTCGGCATCTGCGTCGAGCGTTCGTGGGAGATGGTGGTCGGCCTGCTCGGAATTTTGAAGGCGGGCGCGGGCTACGTTCCGCTCGACCCCGCGCACCCGAAAGAACGCCTCGCCTTTATGCTGGAGGACGCGCGCGCGCCCGTGCTGCTGACAGAGGAACGGCTGCTCGAAAGTTTGCCCGCGCACAGCGCGCGGGTCGTGTGCCTCGACGCGGACTGGCAAACAATCGAGCGCGAGAGCGGCGAAAATCTCGACGCCGGTATTGATGCGCGTCAACTGGCTTACGTCATCTACACCTCCGGTTCGACGGGGAAGGCCAAAGGCGTTCTCATAGAGCAGCGGCGGCTCTTGAATTACATCTTCGGCGTGCTTGAACGGCTCAAACTCGCGCCCGATGCGGCTTACGCGTGGGTGCAGCCTTTGACGGTTGACTCTTCCGTCACGGCCATCTATCCGCCGCTCGTGACGGGCGGCACGCTTCACCTGTTGTCGCGCGAGCGCACGGCGAGCGCAGAGGCGATGTCCGATTATTTCACGCGCCACCGGATAGACTGTCTCAAGATCGCGCCCTCGCACCTCGCCGCGCTCCAGGCCGTCGCCCCGCGCCCCGAACAACTTCTGCCGCGCCGCGCGCTCGTGCTCGGCGGCGAGGTTTCGCACTGGGCTTACGTGCGCGAACTCAAAGCCATGCCCTCGTCCTGCGAACTCTTCAACCATTACGGGCCGACGGAAACAACCGTCGGCGTCACGACCTATCGCATCAAACGCGACGACGCGCCGGAAACTACCGGCGCACCGGAAGCAGCTTCGGCGACCGTTCCCATCGGACGCCCGCTCCCGAACACGCGCGCTTACATTCTCGACCGGCATATGCAGCCCGTCGCGGTGGGCATCCCCGGCGAGTTGTACATCGGCGGCGACTGTCTCGCGCGCGGCTATCTGAACCGCCCCGAACTGACGGCGGAACGTTTCATCCCCGACCCGTTCGGCGCGCGTGCGGGCGCGCGTCTCTACCGCACGGGCGATCTCGCGCGCTTCCTGCCCGGCGGCCAGATAGAGTTTCTCGGTCGTCTCGATCATCAGGTGAAGATCAGGGGCTTTCGCATCGAGTTGGGCGAGATCGAGGCCGCGCTCTCCGAGCACCCGTCCATCCGTGAAGCTCTGGTGTTGACCTACGACGACGGCGGCAATGGAAGCGACGGCGGCAACAACAAACGTCTGGTCGCTTACGCCGTCGCCGAGGCAGGGCAGACGCCCGCGCCCGCCGAACTGCGCGGCTTCCTCAAAGAGAAGCTGCCCGACTACATGCTCCCTTCGGCCTTCATGCTGCTCGACGCGCTGCCGCTCACGCCGCACGGCAAGTTTGATCGCCGCGCGCTGCCCGCGCCCGCGTTTGAACGAAGCGAGGCGGCGGAAACTTTCGTCGCGCCGCGCACGGCCATCGAGCGACGCTTGGCGGAAATCTGGAGTCAGGTGCTCGGCGTCCGAAGCGTCGGCGTTGACGATAACTTTTTCGAGTTGGGCGGCGACTCGATCCTGAGCATCCAGATCATCGCGCGCGCCAATCAAGCGGGCTTGCGCCTGACGCCGAAACAGCTTTTTCAATACCAGACGATTGCGGGGCTGGCGTCGGTCGTGGGAACGACAAACGCGGTCGAGGCCGAGCAGGGAACGGTGACCGGGCACGTCCCGCTCACACCGATCCAGCGTCTCTTCTTCGAGCACAACGCCGCCACGCCGCATCACTACAATCAGGCAGTGCTGCTCGAAGTGAAAGAGCCTCTCGACGCGGGCTTGCTTGAGCAGACAGTGGCACACCTGCTCGCCCATCACGACGCGCTCAACCTGCGTTTCGTTCAGACGGAGTACGGCTGGCAACAATCGAACGCGGCGCACGAAGGCGAGACTCCCTTTCAACGCTTTGACCTGTCCGCGCACGCGGATGCGGAGCAAGCGGCGGCTATCGAAAGGATCGCCGACGAGCTTCAGGCGAGTTTGAATATCTCGCAAGGGCCGCTCATGCGCGTTGCGCTATTTGACCTCGGCGGCGGGAAACCGGGACGGCTGCTGACGTTGATTCATCACCTTGCGGTTGACGGCGTCTCGTGGCGCATCCTGCTGGAAGATTTGTTGAACGTTTACCGGCAGTTGAGTCGCGGCGAAAGGGTGAAGCTGCCGCCGAAGACCACTTCGTTCAAGCAGTGGGCTGAGCGTTTGACCTTGCACGCCGAGTCCGAAGCGGTGCGGGGCGAGTTGGATTACTGGCTCGCGCAATCCGAACGGCAGGCGTCGTCGCCGCTGCCAATTGATTTCCGCACGGGCGATAACACGAGGGCTTCGGCCAGCGTCGTCTCAATCGCTTTGAACGCGGAGGAAACCGACGTTCTCTTACACGAAGCGCCGGAGGTCTATCACACTCAAAGCAACGACCTCTTGCTGACCGCGCTGGCGAAAGCTTTGACGAAGTGGAGCGGGCGCAACCGCCTCACGCTCGCGCTCGAAGGACACGGGCGCGAAGAGATCGCCGAAGACCTCGACCTCTCGCGCACCGTCGGCTGGTTCACGAGCGTGTTCCCCGTCGCGCTCGATCTGCG
>DASQDV010000876.1:0-1750 GCA_035633995.1 Pyrinomonadaceae bacterium
GTGCCGCTGCGGCTCGATAGTTTTACACGCAGGGTTGAACTGTAACTGACGCTCGGCGCATTAGGCATCGCGGCTCTGGCTAGTCCTTTCCGAAGAGTTGCAGCATGTCAGGGAATTTATGGTTCTCACTCTAACGCCAAAAGAGCGCGCCGCGCAAGCAAACATACGGGCGTGTGATCTCCCAAATTGATCCGTGTGCGGTCGTTCCCTTTGTGCCTTCGTGTCTTGATGGTGAACGCTGTTTGACCAACACTCACCACTAAGACACGAAGACGCAAAGGAGACGCGAGGGGGCACGGATTTAAGGGAGCGGCGGGAACTGCGGTTCGATCTTCGCCTTCGCCATTTTCCAGCCGTAGTTGGGCGGCTGGAAGTGCGGGTTGTCTTTGAAGCTCGCCCAGTCGCCGCCCCATTCCAGACCGCAGCGTTTGGCGACGGCGGCGAAATCTTTGAAGAGCTTGTCGTCCCAGAAAAGCGTCGTGCCTTTCTTGAAGGCGATGTCGAAGGCGAGCGCGGGCAGATAATTGTGGAGGCTCTGGCCGGGCTTGGCGTTGGTGACGACCTTGCCGGGCTTGGTGCGGCCTTTGGCGTAATCCGCCGCTTGATCCACGTCGTTGCGATAAGTTTGGGTGAGGAAGACTTGCGGGTCGCCCGGTTTTTGCGACGCCGTGAATTCGTCTTTCGCCAGTTGCCAGCGTTTCGCCAGCTCGGGGTGCAAATCTTTCGGGTCGCGGCTTGAAGGTTTCGGGGCCATGAAGGGATTCTCCTTTTCGAGACGGTTCGAAGTGTGGGTGGAACTCGGATGTCGCGCGAGGAGCGGCAGTATAACCGAATCCGGGGAAGGCGTGAGTCTTTAATTTTCGTGTTTCGAGCGGCGAGCTATCGAGGGTCTTTGAGCAACGCTTCGATCTCCGCCAGCGCGGCGCGGCTCGCAGCATCGCCACGGCCGCCGCGTGCGCGCGCGAGACGGAGCGCGTGGCGGCCGAGCGCGACGTAGACGGGAAGCGTCTCGCCCGTGTCGAACTCGCGCGGTAGCGCGGACCGGTGGCGGCGCAGGGTGGCGACATCGGCGCGCGCGAAGGGGCCTGTGAGCGCGCTCGCGGGCTGCGCGCCGCGCGAGAGATTTTCGAGCGTGCTGGCGGCGAGCGGCAGGAGCACGCGCGACGCCTGACGCGCGGAGAGGCCGCAGCGCACGAGCATCTCGGTCGCAAGCGAAAAGAGCGCGACGAGATGACCGGCAGACATCACGGCCGCCGCGTGATAGAGCGGCTTCCGGCGCGCGTCGATGGAGAAACTCCGGCCGCCGAGCGCGCGCACGATCTTGTTAGCCGCCGCGCGCGCACGCGCCTCGCCTTCCAGACAGTAGAAAGCCCCGCGCAGGTTCGACGCGCCGCTCCGAGGATCGCTGATCGAGACGAGCGGGTGAAGCGAGCCGAGACTGAAAGCGTGTGCGGCGAGCGGCGCGAGCGCGTCCGACACGAGCGCGCCGCTCGCGTGCAGAACGACGCGCGCGGGACGACGCGGCAGCGGCGAGACACGGTTCGCGTCGCGCGCCGCGAAGACTCGTGCGAGACGCGCGGCGACTCCGGCGATCTGATCGTCGGGCGTGGTGATGAGTAAGAGGTCTGTGTCGGGGAGCGTGTCGAGTTGGGTTGCGCCGCGCGCGAGCGGCGGGGGAGAGAGCGTGCGCGCGGCGCGTCGCGCATGAGGCGCGCGGCGCGCGACGAGGGCGACTACCGCATAGCCGCTC
>DASQDV010000877.1:0-2820 GCA_035633995.1 Pyrinomonadaceae bacterium
GAGCGCGCGAACATCGCGTCGAGTTCGCGCTCGCGCTCGACGATCTGCCGTCCCAACCGCACGGCCTCTCGCTTCATCCGGTCGAACGCCGCTTGTGCCCCCGCGCGCTGCTCCGGCGTGAGTTGCAACTCGGCGGCCAACTCAAGCACGTGGCGCGGCCCGGGGTAATGGTTCAACTCGGCGGCTTTCGCCAGCCCCATCCCCTGACCGCCGAGCAACTGCTCGACTTCCTCAGCCGACAGCGACTTGATCGCGCGGCCTTCCTGCCCCGCATAACCCTCCTGCTTCAACTCCTGCGCCGAGGCGGCGACCCCGAGCGCGAGCGAGAATATCAACAGGCAAATTATTTGCCGCACTGCCCGGCTAATTGTTTGAACGGTTGTTTGACTGATTGTTGAACTCATTTCGAATTTCTCCCTGGGGCACATTCTAAGCCCTGTATCGAATACAGGGTCAAGCACCTTTATCGCCCGCGCGAGAAATTCGCGTTGTTCAGAAATCGAGGCGCAGGCCGAACTGCAACTGGCGCGGGTCGGCGGCGGCGGTCGGCTGTCCGAATCCTGCGCGCGGTGCGAGTCCGGTGCCGAAGATGTTGTTGGGCAGTTGCAGGTTGGCACGGTTGAAGACGTTGAAGCCCTCGGCCAGAGCTTCGAGGCGCATGCGCTCCGTGAGTTTGAATTTGCGACTGAGACGCAGATCAAGCGAGGCGAAGTCGAAGCCGCGCCCTGTGTTTCGCCCGACACCGGGGGGGCGGTCGTTGGCGTTCGTGTCGTTGTTGCGATCCGTGCCGGTCTGAACGTTGAAGGGCGTGGCGGAAGCGTAGGTGAAAATATAACTCAACTGAAAATTCTGAACCGCGCGCCAGAGCGCCGAACTCGCGCCCGCTTTGGACGGAGTTTCGAGCGAGCCGCTGAGGGTCAGGCGGTGGCGTTGATCGTTGTCGGAGAGGCCGCGCTCGGCGCGCAGGTTAAAGTTGTCTTGCGGCGTTGAGAAGAAGAAGTTGCCCGCCGTGTCTATCGCTTTCGAGAGCGTGTAGGAGAGGCGGAGGGCAATGCCGTCGCGACGCGCGCGACGATTCAGCGAGACGGTCAACGCGTCGTACTGCGATTCGCCGGAACTCTCGAAGCGCGAGACGTTGGCGAAGCGCGGATCGGGGCGACCGAGATTGATGTCGCCGCGCTCGGCGGCCTCCGCAGCCGTGAGCGCCGGCACGTTCGTGTTGCGCGAGAGGACGAGATGTCGCCCGCGCAGGTGCAGGTAGCCGACCGCGAGGGAAGCATCAGCAAGCGGCAACTCGCGTTCGAGTTGAAGGCTCGCCTGCGTGCTGTAGCTGTTCTCGATCTCAGGGTCAATCGTGGTGACGGCGGTTAAGAGTCCTGACGGGAACGCGTCGAGCGTTTCGGGAAACACGGGCGCGCCCGGTTGCCCGAACGTGAGGACGGCCACTTTGTACCGGACGCCGTCGCGTTGCAGGGCGTTCGAGGTGGCGCGCAAGGGCAGCCGGTCGAAGTAGAGGCCGACGCTCGCGCGCAGGACGGTGCGGCGGTCGTCGCCGGGCGCGTAGGCCAGCCCCAGTCGCGGCGCGATGTTGTTCGTGTCCGTCTCGATGGGCGAGGGGAGAAACTGCGCGTCGTAGCGCAGCCCCGCGTTGACGGTCAGGCGCGAATGGGCGCGCCATTCGTCCTGCACGAAGAGGCCGAGGTTCGGGTTCGACTGAAACTGCGAGGGCGCGCCGAAGGCCTGCTGAAAAGTGATGTAGCGACCGGCTTGAAAATTTGCGAGCGAAGAGAAGGTGTAGACGCCGGAGAGCGCGCCGGGAAACAGAACGTCAACGCGGTTGAGCAAAAATTGGCCGCCCGCTTTGAGCGTGTGCGCGCCGCGCTGCGAGGTGAAGGCGTCGGTCGCCTCGAACACGTCGAGCGCACGCGCGAGCGGCGAGAAGGTGGCCGTGCCGAAGTTTGCGACGCCCGCGATGTTGACGGCGGGGTTTGCCTGTTCGTTGACGGGCGCGCTCAGGCGGCTGCGCGTGAACTGAAAGCGCGCTTCGTTGAGCGCGGCGGACGAGAGCGCGGCGACGTGGCTCAGGGCAAACGTCTGATCGCGGTTGTCGAGATTGCTTCCGCGACTGACGGCGTTCAAGCCGCCGACCGAGCGCGCGTTCGTGCTCTCGATGTCGTAAAAGCTGTAGCGCGCCGTGAGGCGTTGCGCCGTCGTCAACTCGTGGTCGAGCCGCCCGAAGAAATTTGTCGAGTCGAAGCCGGAGGGGAAGATTCCGGTCTGGATGCGCGCGCCCGCGTAACGGGTCGCGTCGAGCCGCGCGTTGATGGCCGACGCGTTCGCCTGCGTGATGGTGATGACGCCCGCGTCGTTGCGACGCGTCTGCTCGAAGTTGGTGAAGAAGAAGGTGCGGTTGCGCCTCACGGGGGCGCCGAGCGTCGCGCCATACTGCGCCTGCGTGAGCGGGTCGCGCACGGAGGCGAGCGGGTTGCGCGCGTCGAAGCGCTGGTTGCGCGCGAAACCGTAGAGGCGTCCGGCAAGTCGGTTCGTGCCCGATTGCGTGATGATGTTGACGATGCCGCCCGACGAGCGCCCGAACTCCGTGATGCCGCCCGACGTGATGACCTGAAACTCGCGCACGACTTCCTGGCTGTAGAACGTGCCTGCGAGATCGGCCGCATCGTCGTTGGCCGAGAGGCCGTCGAGGACGAAGGAGTTGTTGAGGTTGCGCTGGCCGGCGACGGACAGACCCGTGCCGGGCACGGCGGAGGTTTCGGCGAAGCGCTGGTTGCTGCCCGTGTTGGTGCGCGAGACGCCGGGCAC
>DASQDV010000878.1:0-7572 GCA_035633995.1 Pyrinomonadaceae bacterium
GCGAGGTGCATCGCAATCTCTACGGGCTGACCGAGCTTCGCTTCGTCGCCGCGACGGAAGAGTTGGACGACCTGCTTGCGAATGTGGATTGCGTGTTCCTCGCGCTGCCGCACGGGCAGGCTTTGGAGATCGCGCCGCGCCTTCCGGCATCCGTGCGCGTGATCGACCTGTCGGGCGATTTTCGTCTGAACGACGCGTCGGAGTTTTTGGAGCACTACGGGCGCGAGCACACGGCGACGGAGTTGCAACGCGAGTTCGTCTACGGTCTGACGGAAACGAATCGTGAAGCGATCAAGCGTGCGCGGCTCGTCAGCAATCCGGGTTGCTTTGCGACGGCGACGCTGCTGGGGCTTGCGCCGCTCGTCGCGTCGGGGCAGATACAGGGGCGCGTTATTGTGGATGCGAAGACGGGTTCGTCGGGGTCGGGCGCGAAGGCGGCGGCCAACACGCACCACCCGCAGCGCATGAACTCTTTCTACGCCTACAAACCTTTTACGCACCAGCACGTGCCGGAGATCGAACAGGAGTTACGCAGCGTCGGCGATTGGGCGAGCGAACTCGTGTTTATGACTCACTCGCTGCCCGTTGCGCGCGGCATCTTCGCCTCGATCTACTGCGAGACGAAAGACGCGCTCGCGGAAGACGCGGCGCGCGAGTTGTTCGAGGAGTTTTACCGCGATAGTTTCTTCGTGCGAATCGTGAAAGGCTCGCCGGACATCAACTGGGTTAAGACGACCAACTTTTGCGACCTCGGTTTCGCCGCGCGTGGGCGTTCGCTCGTCGTCTTTTCGGCGATAGATAATCTCGTCAAGGGCGCGGCGGGTCAGGCCGTGCAGAACATGAATTTGATGTTCGGGCTGGACGAGCGTGAGGGGTTGATGTTGATGGGCAGCAATCCGTAAAAGGGTTTCAAGTTGAAG
This sequence comes from Pyrinomonadaceae bacterium, assembly GCA_035633995.1. Lineage (GTDB taxonomy): Bacteria > Acidobacteriota > Blastocatellia > Pyrinomonadales > Pyrinomonadaceae > JAIVJZ01. Next base: position 921 of record DASQDV010000878.1, read on the forward strand.
GTTTCAAGTTTCAAGTCTGAAAGGTCTCCGGTCTTTAACTTGAAACCTGTAACCTGAAACTTGAAACGCGAACAATGAATGATGAAGACAACCACAATGTTCGACGACATCGCTCTGCGCGAGGGCGAGTTTCAACTGGCGACTTATAAGAAGATGCCTGTGGCGGCGGCGCGCGGGCGCGGCTCGTGGGTTGAGACGAGCGAGGGCGAGCGTTTCTTAGACCTCTACGGCGGGCACGCCGTCGCGGCGACGGGGCATTGCCACCCGCACGTCGTCGAAGCGATCTGGGCGCAGGCCGGTGAGTTGTTGTTCTACTCGAATCTGGTCTATTCGGACGTGCGTGCGCGTGCGGCGGAGAAGTTGGCGGGTTGCGCTCCCGCCGGTCTCTCTAAAGTTTTCTTCTGCAATTCGGGCACGGAGGCGACCGAGAACGCGATGCGCATGGCGCGCATCAAGACGGGGCGCGAAGGGGTCATCACGTTCACGGGCGGCTTTCACGGGCGCACGGCCGATGCGATCAGCGCGACATTTTTGGGCAAGTACCGGGAGATCGGGCGACCGAATGTGCCCGGCCACTTGTGCGCGGAGTTCGGTTCGATTGACTCGGTTGCCGCGCTCGCGGACGAGACGGTCGCCGCCGTGATGCTTGAGCCGATACAGTCTATGGCAGGCGTGCGCGAAGCCGAGCCGGAGTTTTATCGCGCGCTCCGTGAGTTGTGCGACGAGCGCGGGATGCTCTTGATTTACGACGAGGTGCAGACAGGAATAGGGCGCACGGGCGAGTGGTTTTTTGCGGGCAGCGCGCGGGGCGCGGGGGTGGTGCCGGACATCATCACGCTGGCAAAGGCGCTGGGGAGCGGTGTGCCCGTCGGCGCGTGTCTGACTACGAGTGCGGTCGCGGCGCACATCAAGGAGAACGATCTCGGCACGACTTTCGGCGGCGGGATGCTCGCAATGGCGGCGATCACGGCGACGCTCGAAGCGATTGAAGCGGACGGCATGCTGGAGAACGCACGCGCGGCGGAGCGACACCTGCGCGGGTCGCTTGAGGGCGTGGCTGGCGTGCGCGGCGCGGGGTTGTTGCTGGGGCTGGAGTTCACGGATGAGATCGCGTCGAAGGTGCATCAGGCGTTGCTCGGCGAGCGCATCATCACGGGCACGTCGAGCGATGCGCGCGTGCTCAGGTTATTGCCGCCGCTCTGCTTGACGCGCGAAGAGATCGAGCTGTTCGTGGCCGCGCTCAGGCGCGTGACCCAGTCGCTTCAGGCGGGTTCGCTCTCAAGTTGAGAAAGTTATGACCTTCAGCGTGCGCAGGGCAAGGCCGGAGGACAGCGAGGCTGTGGGGCGCATGCACGTGGCATCCATACGCGAACTGTGCGGCGGGCATTACGGCGCGGACAAGATCGAGGCGTGGGCAAGGCCGCGCCAGCCGGAGTTCTACGTCGCAGCGATTGAGAGCAAAGAGTTCTACGTGGCGGAAGAGGGCGCGGAGATTATCGGCTTCGGGACGCTGAATCAGGCGGACGGCGAAGTTGAAGCCGTCTACGTTCACCCGCAGGCCGTGCGGCGCGGCGTCGGGATGAAACTGTTGCTGACGTTGGAAGGGCGTGCGCGCGAGACGGGTTTAAGATCGCTTCACCTGTGCGCGTCTCTGAACGGCATCGCGTTTTACGAGCGCGCGGGCTTCGTGCGGCAGAGAGACTCGTCGCACCGTCTGCCCGGCGGGGTCGAGATACCGTGCGCCTTGATGTCTAAAGAACTGTAGACTGGCTGAACTTTAAGCGAAGGACTGTTAAGCCGAAAGACTATGACGAGAAATTTTCTCACGACCGGAGACCGGACGCGCGCAGAGCTTGAGCGTTTGCTCGAAGCGGCGGCGCACATCAAGCGCGGCGAAGACAGTTCGCAGCCGCTCGCGGGAAAGTCCGTCGCGCTCGTCTTCTTCAATCCGAGTTTGCGCACGCGCGCCTCGATGCAGGTCGGGATTTACGAAATGGGCGGCAACGCGGTCGTGCTTGAACCCGGCGGCACGAGCTGGACGCTCGAACACCGCGACAATGTCGTGATGGACGGCGACAAGACGGAACACGTCGCGGAGTTTGTGCGCGTCCTCGGTCGCTACTGTGCGGCGATTGGCGTGCGCACGTTCGCCGCGCTCAAGGATTGGAAAGAGGAGCGGCGCGATCCGGTGCTGGCGGCCTTTGCGCGCCACAGCGAAGTGCCCATCATCAATCTCGAATCGGCGATGCACCACCCGTGCCAGGCGCTCGCGGACATGTTGACGATCAGGGAGAAACTCGGCTCGGAGCCAAAGCGCGTCACGCTCTGCTGGGCGTGGCATCCGAAGCCGCTGCCGATGGCCGTGCCGAACAGTTTCGCGCTCGCGGCGGCGCAGATGGGGCACGAGTTGACCATCGCGCACCCGCCCGGCTACGAACTCGACGACGAACTCGTCGGCCAACTCAACGAGGGGGCGTTTGACGCAGGCACGAGCGTCCGCATGACCGACGACATCGAAGAAGCCTTCGACGGCGCGCAGGTCGTCTATGCGAAGAGTTGGGGAAGCAAGATGTTCTACGGCTCGCCCGAAGACGACATGGAGGCGCGCGCCGAATACCGCGACAAGTGGATCGTTGACGAGGCGAAGATGCGACAGACCGACGGCGGCATCTTCATGCACTGCCTCCCCGTGCGCCGCAACGTGATCGTGACGGACGGCGTCATCGATTCCGCCGCCTCCGTCGTTATAGACGAAGCGGAAAATCGTCTGCACGCGCAGAAAGCCGTCATGGCAGAATTGGTGAAAGGATAAAGGGGAAGGGGAGAGGTGGAAGAAGAGCGACGGATTTATCCTTTGCCTTTGCCCTTTACCCTTTGCCCGCTTTCGGAGGTGAACGATGAGCCAGCCGCGACTCGATCTGTTGCGCGAAGCCTTGCCTTACATTCAACGCTTCAAGGGCAAGACCTTCGTGGTCAAAATCTCCGGCAAGCTGACGGAGGATCAGGCGAATCTGGCGTCGCTCTGCGAGGAGTTGGCGTTGATGCATCAGGTCGGGATACGCCTGTGCGTCGTGCATGGCGGCGGCAAGCAGTTGACGGAGTTGGCCGAACAGATGGGCGTCGAGCAGACGATCATCAACGGGCGGCGCGTCACCGACGACGCCACGCTCGACATGGCGAAGATGATCTTCGCCGGGAAGATCAACACGGACATCCTCGCCGCGCTGCGCAATCATGGTGTGAACGCCGTCGGGTTATCGGGCGTTGACGGCAACATCGTGCTGGCCGAACGACGCCCGCCGAAAGACGTGGTTAACGAGGCGACGGGCGAGAGCGAGCGCGTTGACTTCGGGCACGTGGGCGACGTGGTTAAAATTGACGACCGGCTGCTGCGCGTGCTGCTCGATCACGACTACTTGCCCGTCGTCTCGCCGCTCGGCGCAGACTCGCGCGGGCGCATCTTCAACATCAACGCCGACACCATCGCCGCAGAGATCGCCGTCTGGCTGGAAGCGGAAAAGTTGATCCTCCTCAGCGACGTGGACGGGCTTTACCTGCGCCCCGGCGAATCGGCGACGAAGCTGTCGCGCCTGACGGTCGAGGAAGTGGGAAAACTGCTCAAGGACGGCGTCGCTACGGGCGGCATGATCCCGAAGCTGCAAAACATCACAGAGTTACTCCACAGGGGCGTGCGCAGCGCGCACATCATCAAAGGCTCTCTGCGCAACACGCTGCTCTCCGAAGTGTTCACAGACGAAGGCACGGGCACGATGATCGTCGCGTGAGCTGCGGAGAGCGTCGGCGTGCGCGAAAAATAGTGTGCGCGTGTTTGCACATGAAGTTTCACTGGTTCGCGGGCGGAGGCTGCTCGGGCGGCGGAGGGTTCACGGGAGGCTCGTCCGTACACAACGCGCGGAGGGTAATTCCGAAGGGCTGAGAGTGTCAATAGCGAGGCACGCGGCGACGGACAATCGAAAGTCGAAGCGGGGGAGCGTTTGCATCGTGACATGCAAACGCTCCCCCGCTTTCGTCCAAAGGATGCTTCCGCCGCTTAGTTGTTGACGCCGCGATCCCGCAGGTCAATCAATTGGTCGAGCGAGAGCGCGCCGTAGCCGCTTGATTTCATCTTCTTGATGTAGCCCGCCGAGACGCCGTGGTCTCTGAGCCGTATGAGTTGCTCGACGGGAACGCGTTCGTAGCCGAGTTCTTTGAGTTCTTTGATGAAACTCGTGTTGACGCCGTGATCTCTCAGGCGACGCAACTCGTCAACGGGCAGGCGTTCGTAACCGAGCGCGCGCAGTTCGCCCACGAACGTTGCGCTGACGCCGTGATCGCGCAGGGTGATCAAGTCGCCGAGCGGCAATTTTTCGTAGCCCGCCGCCACAAAGGTCCGGACGAAATTCGCGCTGACGCCGTGATCGCGCGTGCGTATGAGTTCCTCCGGCGAGACGCGCGTGTAACCGGCGGCGGCGAGTTCGCGCACGTAGCTGAGGCTGACGCCGTGATCGCGCATCTTGATGAGATAGGGGACTGAGCGCAGCGTGTAGCCGAGGTCTTTCAGCCCGCGCACGTATTCGAGGTGGACGCCGTGCTCGCCCGTCCTGACGAGTTCTTCGAGCGTGGGGCGTTCGTAGCCTTGAGCGCGCAACTCGGCGATGAAGGCGAGGCTCACGTCGTGCAAGGCCATCGAAAACTGCTGCGCGTCGGTCGGCGCGCCGTACCCGTTGCGGCGCAGTTCGGCGACGAAGGCGGGGTCGGGCGCGAAGACGTAGTGGCCTGAGCCGTTGCCGTTCCTGAACCAGCCTTCGCAGAGAAAGGCGCCCGCGTCGCGCCGCAGTTGAAACTTCACCTGCGTGCCGCCGGCGGACATCGCCTGTTCGCGTGTGAGTCCGGCGAGTTCGGAGGGCGCGACCTGGCGCGTGGTGTTCGACTGGTTATTCTTCTCTGCGTAACGCAAAGACAGTTGCACGCGGTCTTCGCCCGTTTTGAATTCGATGAGCCACTGGCCGCTGTATGAACCCGCCGCGCCCGCCTGATTCGTCGTAGTGCCTGTCGCTAAGCCCCGCGCGCCGCCGCAAGCCGCCACCGCAAAGCCTATCAACGCTAAGAACAAAGCCGCGAATGCCGTCGCCCGCGTCTTGTAGCCGGAAGACGTGCGGCGTGCGGCTTCTTTCGGCAAACTCTGTCGGTCGTTTCGCTGATTCATAATGCGTGCTCCTTTAAGAGGGGAAGTGTGCGTGTTGAACGAATTCGGGCGCGAGCGAGCCCCCACGAGATTTTGCTCTACTACAAGAGAGGACACCGCCGGGGCGCGTTTTGTTGCAACTATTTTCGCCCGCGCGGAAAAAATTGCGACGAGTGATCCCTTTTCCTTCCCCAGCCCGCGTTAGTAGATGGGTCGTCATTTGATAACCCGCAAGCGAAATCTTATTTGACATAGGCGCGTTGCCATCATTACCCCGTCACTTCTTACCCGACGGTATTCCTCGCGCCGGAAATCCACTGTAATACTCACTCGGAGGAGAAAACCCATGAGCCCACTGATGAAGTCCGCACGAATGATATTTATACCTTGCTTACTCGCCCTCGTCATGCTGCCGCTGAACGCCTTCGCCAACAACCCGCACAAACGCCCCTTCGGCGACGTGCAAACGCTCGCGCAAGTTCCCGACCCCGGCTTCCCCGAAGGCATCGCGGTCAGAGGCAACCTGGTTTACGTCGCCGGGCCGGCCAGCTTTGAAACGGCGGGCGCGCCGCCCTCTTACGTCATCGCCTACGACACGCGCACGGGCGAGACCGTGCGCACCTACACGATTGAAGGCGAGTTTTTGGCCGCGCCTCACGCCAACTCCTGCATCGCCTTCGACGACGACGGCAGACTCTATGTGGTCAACATCCAACTCGGCATCGTCCGTATTGATCTCGGCAGCGGCGAGCAGTCGGTCTACGCGCCGCCCGTGCAGCAGTTCAACCCGCAGGTGCCCGCGCTGATGAACGACATCGCTTTCGACCCGGAGGGTAATCTCTACCTGACCGATTCGTTGCAGGCGACGATCTGGCGCATCCCGCCGGGCGGCGGCACGCCGCAAGTCTGGTTTCAGGACGCGAGCCTCGTCACCAACTTCAGCGTGAACGGCCTGCGGCTCAGCCCCGACAGCAAGCGCATCTTCTTCAGCCTGACGAGCGAGTCGGCACCCGGTTCCCCCGATTTCACGGGCGGCAGAATTTATTCGCTGCCGCTGGTTGACGCGCCGACCGCCGCCGACCTACAGCTTTTCCACCAGTACACCGGCGGCGCGCCGGACGGCATCGCGTTCGGACGCTCCGGCAACCTCTACGTGATGCTGGCCGCGCCCGGTTTCTCCGGCGTCTCTGTTCTCAGCCCGGCGGGCGCGGAAATCGCACGCATCGTGAACCCGCCCGCCCCTCCGCCCGTCGGTCTCATCACGCCTTTCAACTCGCCGGCCAACGCCGCCTTCGACAAGCACGGCTCGCTGCTCGTGACGAATCACGCTTTTGCGATTCCCGGAAACGTGAGCGTGCTCAGTGTGTTCGTTGACGACAAGGAAGCGCCGCTCGTCAAGCCGAACGTTCCCTAAGAGCGACTAACAAAATCAGTAACCACGAAACACACGAAACGACACGAAGATAA
>DASQDV010000879.1:0-3320 GCA_035633995.1 Pyrinomonadaceae bacterium
ATCGAGATGCGCCGCCTCGCGCCGCTCGGACTCCTGCTCGAACGTCTCAATGCGCTCGAAGAAGCCTTGCGCACGGGCAAAGCGCCCGCCGCGAATTCCGGTACGCCTGCGCCGACAGGCGGCAGCAGCAGCGGCAGCGGCGGCGCGACGCGCGGCGGGAGCGGGTATGGAGGTGGCGGTAGCAGCGGCGGCAGGATTAAGTCGCCCGCCTCGCGCGCTTCCGAGCCGCCGACGTATGAAGCGAAGCGCGAGGCGTCGCCGCTGCCCGCCGACGCAACGACGCCGCTGCAACCGGACAGCGGCGCGAGTTCCCTCAACACGCCACAACAGCAGCCCGCCGGGTCGCGCGCGTCGAAGGCTTCGACGGCGGACGCGCCGCCCTGGGAAGAGGCACCCTGGGAAGTGGCGTCTTCAGCGGCGGCTGCGGCGGCGACAACATCTCCGCCGCTCAAACTCGTGCCGCCACCGTCGCCTGAAAGCAAAGGCCAGCCCGCCGACGCGCCTGCGTCGAACGCGCCGGACACGCGGCAAGTTTTAAGCGACGCGCCCGCAAAGACGGAGACTAGTGCGGGCGGCGTGGTCGAACGGATCAAGACGGGACTCGAAGACAGGCGCAAACCGTTTCTCGCCATCGCGCTCGAAGGCGCGCGCAAGGTCGCGGTCGAGGGCGAAGAGTTGTATGTGGAGTTCGCGCCGGAGGCGAGGCACCTGCGCGACAATCTCTCGAAGCCGGAGAGCATCAAACTGCTGCGTGAGGTGTGCGCGAGCGTGTGCGGGCGCGAGATGGGTGTGCGCATCGTCGTCAGGGATAAGAACGAGGGCGACGACGAGCCGCAGGGGTCGGCGCCCGATGCGGAGGCCGACGAGCGGCGACGCCTGCGCGAGTTGGCCGAGAATCACCCGTCGGTGCAACAAGTCCTGCGCGCCTTTCACGCCGAGATCGTGGACGTGCGCCGCGTGGACGGTGGGCAGAAGTAATGAAAGACAGTTCTTTGTCAGTCGTCCGTTGTCAGTTGCATGTGGCAATCGCGCGAGCGGCTAAAGACGGTCTTGAACAACTGACAACGGACGACTGACGACGGACAGCTTTTTCCCCCGAACAAAGGCGCGAGCGGGCGCGTATAGTTTGCACGGAGGTTGAGAGCGATGCGTGATCCTTTTTTGGCGGGTCTGTTGAGTTTCATTATTCCCGGTCTGGGGCAACTTTATAACGGGCGGATTCTGGCAGGTATCCTGTGGCTGATACTTACGCCCGGTTTCTGGCTGGGGACGGGCGGCATGCTCGGTTGGGTGTGCCACGTGGTTGCCGCCTACACGGCTTACAGCTACGCGACAGAGCATCGCGTGCGCCTGTAGTGGTTCTCCGAGAAGCTCGAACGAAAATGGAAGTTGAGCGCAGGCCGCGCTAACAGTTTGCGCGGCCTGCGCTCGCTTTTTGCGGAGCGCCCGCGTTAAGAGTCGCAGCCTCTCCGTTTCCGACTCTTAGGCTTCCCGGGGGTGGCGGGGTAGTTTGAAAAGAAAAGAAATTTTCAATTACCAGTTAAGAGTATAAAATAGCCGGGTCATGAAAATGTCCGATATTATCGTAGTGATACTCGACGGGATGTTGCTCCTGTTTCTCTCGGCTATGGGTCTGCACTGGCTTTGGTTGCTCTCGGCAGCCGCAGCTTCGTTTGCCCTGCTCGTGTTCGCAGTTCGCAACCGGGCCGGGCAATCATGAACTTTTAAAATTTTTCAGTTTTCAAACCGCCCCACTACCCCCCGGCGACCTCGTTTGACAGCCGCGCACGCGCCTTCTTATACTTCTGCCCGCGCCGTCGGCTGCCGCCGAACCATCGGCGGTAGATTCTCCCAAACGTTCAAAGCCCTCGCGGTCGCACGCGAGAAGGAGCGAACGTCCTTACATTCCCTGCACAGATGAGATGGAGTTTGGTTTAATGAAACGTAGTATCTCATTTCTCGCGCTCGCCGTGTGTCTCCTGCTCGTCGCGCCCGCCTATGGCCTCGCAAACATGGTGACGGCGACTGCGCCCGCCAAAGACGTGTGGACGAGCGTGCGCTCGAAGAATTTTCAACTCATCGGCAACGCCTCGGAGAAAGATATACGGCAGGTTGCCACGCGCCTCGAACAGTTTCGCCTCGTCTTCTCGCAACTGTTCCCGAAGGCCAACCTGACTTCGACCGTGCCCACCACCGTCGTCGTCTTCAAAAACGATAGCTCGTACCGCCCGTACAAACCGGTCTACGGCGGCAAGGTGGCCGATCACGTCGCGGGCTATTTTCAGCCCGGCCCCGACGTGAACTACATCACGCTGACCACCGAGCGGCGCGAGGAAAGCCCCTACGCCGTCATCTTCCACGAGTACGTGCATTTCATCGTGGACAACAATCTGGGCGATCCGCCGACGTGGTTCAACGAGGGGCTGGCCGAGTATTACAGCACGTTCGAGATCGAAAACGACCGCGAGGTCTTGCTGGGCAAGCAGATCGTCAACCACATCCTTTTGCTGCGCGAGCGGTTCTTGCGGCTCGAAGATTTGTTGCGCGTCACGCGCCGCTCGCCCGTCTACAACGAGCGCGAAAAAAAGGGCGTCTTCTACGCGCAGTCGTGGGCGCTCGTCCACTATTTGTTGCAGAGCAATCAGGGGCAGCGCATCCCGCAACTCGGTCGCTTCAGCGAATTGCTCGCCGCCGGAAAGCCGCTCGAAGAAAGTTTCCAGCAGGCCTTCCAGACCGACTTCAAGACGATGGAGCAGGAGTTGCAAAAGTACGTGCGCAACAACACCTATCGCATGAACGCGTTTACGGCCACCAAGCCGCTCGTCTTTGAAGGCGAGATGCAGAGCACGACTTTGACGGAGGCCGAAGCGCTGGCCTATCTCGGCGACCTGCTGCTGCACAGCAACCGGCTCGAAGACGCCGAGGCGCGCTTGCAGCAGGCGCTCACGCTCGCGCCCGACCTCCCGATGGCTCAAGCCTCGCTCGGCATGTTGCGCGTCCGCCAGAACCGCCTCTCGGACGCGCGCGAGCATTTGCGCAAGGCCGTCGCCGCCAACTCGCAAAACTACCTGACGCATTACTACTACGCCTACGCGCTCAGCCGCACCGCCACTTCGCCCGGCCTCGTCTCACGCATTTCGGCGGAGACGGCCGAGGCCATGCGCGCCGAACTGAAAAAGGCCATCGAACTGAACCCGCGTTTTCCCGAACCCTATTACCTCTACGGCGTGGTCAGCCTGATGACTAACACCGAACTCAGCGAGGCCGCGCGTCTGTTGATGGTGGGGCAGACGCTCGCGCCCGGCCGCCACGACTTCGGC
>DASQDV010000880.1:0-6867 GCA_035633995.1 Pyrinomonadaceae bacterium
GATGGCGGCGCGGCACGCGTCCACGATCTCGGCGCGGCCTCCGTAGTTGAGCGCAACGCTGAGAACGAGTCCGTCGTTGCGCGCCGTGCGCTCGACGGCATTTTGAATTTCGCGCTGGACGCTCGCGGGCAGCGCGCCCGTCCGTCCGATGGTTTGAAAACGTATGTTCTGCCGGTCTATCTCTTCGAGTTCGAGGCGGAGGTAGCGTTTCAGCATCCGCATCAGCGCATCGACTTCGAGGCGCGGGCGTTTCCAGTTCTCTGTGGAGAAGGCGTAGAGCGTGAGCGCGCCGAGTCCGAGCCGCGCGCTCGTATCGACGGCGGCGCGCACCGCTTCGACCCCCGCGCGATGACCGGCGATGCGCGGCTGCCCGCGCCCCTTCGCCCAGCGCCCGTTGCCGTCCATGATGATGCCGACGTGGCGCGGCAGGCGTTCCCACGCGACGCGCTTCAACAACGCCTCGTCGCGCGTTCCCGCCTCAACCTCTTTCGCAAAGTCCGCGAGCATTCACGCTCTCCCCTACCAGCCGCCCCGACTCAAACACACAGACACAAGACGCCGCATCTTAATCGCCGCACGCGCCCCCGCGCAACAACAAACAAACAGTGACAGGTGACGAGCCACAAGTGACGAGCCGGAACAAAACAGGTCTTTCGCTTTAACTTGTCGCTCGTCGCTCGTCACCTGTCGCTGTTTTCATAATGCACTTCCAGAAGCGTCAAGCCTTTCGCGGGGGCGGTTGCGCCCGCGAGCGAGCGTTCGCGCCGGTCGAGCGCGCGGGCGACCTGTCTCTCGTCCATAGCCCCGCGCCCGACTTCGAGCAGCGTGCCCGCTATCGAGCGCACCATGTAGCGCAGGAAGCCGTCGGCGCTCGCAGTGATTTCGATCAAGCGACCGCGCCCTTCGTCGCTCCAACGCTCGCTCACTTCGAGCCGCGTAATTGTGCGCACGCGCGTCTCCACCTCCGCCTGCGCGGCGGAAAAGGCCGTCCAGTCGTGTTCGCCGACAAACAGGCGCGCGCACTCGCGCATCCGTTCAACGTCGAGTGGCCTTGCATCCGTGTGCGTGTAGCGCACGAGGAACGGCGACGCGTAGCGCGCGTTGAAGACGCGATAACGGTAAGTTTTACCCTTCGCCGAATAACGCGCGTGAAAGTCTGCGCCGACCGTCTCCGCCGCGACGACGCGCGCATCCGGCGCGATGTTCCCGTTAATCGCCGCGCACAATTTCTCCGCGCCGATGTCGCGCCGCAACTCGACGCTCGCCACCTGCCCGCGCGCGTGCACGCCCGCGTCCGTTCGCCCCGCCCCGTGCACCGTCACCGCGCGCCCGTCAATCAAAGACAGCGCACGCGTCAACTCGCCCTGCACCGTGCGCTCCCCCGCGCCCTGCATCTGCCAGCCGTGAAAATCCGTCCCGTCGTATTGAATCGTCAAACGATAGTTCATAAGAAAATGACGAGTGACAAGTGACGAGTGACGAGAAAGAATCAAGACAAGTTTGTAGTTCTCAGTTTTAACCTGTTGCCCGTCACTTGTCACTCGTCACCGTTTTACGGCTTCCCGGCTTCACCGCCTCTTCGCCGCGCTGGCAGGCGGGGCAGGCGGCGGGGGCGAGGGCGGGCACGTCGAGCGTAGCGAGGGCGATGCGCGGGACGCCCACGTCGGCGCGCCCGCCCGAGCGGTCTATGATCGAAGCTGCGCCGACGACGCTCGCCCCGCCCTTGCGCACGACCGCGATGGTTTCTCGCGTCGAACCGCCCGTCGTGATCACGTCTTCGACGACGAGGACGCTCTCGCCCGGTCGCATCGTGAAACCGCGCCTGAGCGTCATCTCGCCGCCCGCGTCGCGCTCCGTCCAGATTGATCTCGCGCCGAGCGCGCGCGCCACTTCATAGCCGATGACGAGGCCGCCGATGGCGGGCGCAACCACCGTCTCGATTCCGCGCCCCGCGAATTGCCCTGCGACGGCGCGCGCGAAGGCTTCCGATTCCGCCGGGTGCTGGAGGACGAGCGCGCATTGCAGGTAGACGGAACTGTGCAGGCCGCTCGTCAGGATGAAGTGGCCTTCGAGCAACGCGCCCGTGCGCCGGAATCTCTCAATCACCTCTTCGGCTCGCATCTCTTCAATTGCTCCTTCCCACTGAACGCGCACCTATGCGACAATGTCGCGCGGATGACGCACCCTTTTAACCTCGTCTCGGATTGTACATTCGTGCAGGAAACAGTCGATCTGCTGCGACTGTCGGGCGGGCGTGCGCCGGTCGAACTGATCGCCCACACCGTCCTCCACCTCTCCGACCTCGACGCGCAGACCGCCGCGCTCCTCGTCTCCGACATCATCAAAGACGATTGGCGTTTGCGCATCACGGACAAATACGAAATCGAACTGCTTTGCGAAGACGCCGACTGCCGCGCGCTCGACGAAACGGATTACGTGGTGGTTGACGTCGAGACGACGGGCGCGAAAACTCCGCCCGCGCGCATCACCGAGATCGGCGCGTATCGCGTCCAGTCGGGGCGTATCGTCGCCGAGTTTCAAACACTGGTCAACCCGCAGATGCCGATCCCTTCCTTCATCGTGATGCTCACGGGCATCACGGACGCGATGGTCAAGTCCGCGCCGCTCTTTGCCGAAGTCGCGCAAGACCTTTTGACGTTCATCGGCAAGTCCGTTCTCGTCGCGCACAACGCGCCGTTCGACGTGCGCTTCCTCAATCACGAAATCTCGCGCGTCTTTCCCGGCAAACGCATGTTCAACGCGCAACTCTGCACCGTCTCGCTTTCGCGCCGCGTCGTGCCGGGTCTGGTCAACCACCGCCTGCACACCGTCGCCGAACATTTCGCCGTGCCGATCAAAAACCGTCACCGCGCCGCCGGAGACGCAGAGGCCACCGCCGAAGTCTTCCTCCGCCTGCTCGACCTGCTCCAGCAAAACGGCGTCCGCGACCTGGCCGCCGCGCGCAAGTTCAGGCACGCCAACCACGACTACCAGCGAACCTCTGCTGCGGGCAATTCAAAACAACTCTGATTCGGATTCCACGTTCGCGGCGACCTTGTTGCGCTGCCCTTCGCCCGTCTTGCCCCTCTTCTTCCACATATTTCTCCCGACGAAAACAATTATCAGCAGCGCGGCCAGACCCAGCCCGATGTAAGGATAATATTGCGCCAGCAACTCTCTCGCGTGTTCGCCGTAGTGTGCCGCCAGATAGCCGATGAGCGCGTAGCGGAAGGCGCGACCGGCGGCAATGGCGAGCGCGAAGCGCGCGACGCTGAAACGAAACACGCCCGCCGTCGCGACGAACAATTTGAACGGGAACGGCGGCGGCAAAATGGACGCGACGAGCACCGAGAGCACGTCGTAGCGGTCAATTAACTCTTTCACGCGCGCCTGCTTGCGCGGCGAAAAACGCTTCAACGCGCTACGCCCCGCGCGCCGCGTGATGTAGTAAAAGATGATGCAGCCGATAACCGATCCGAGCGTCGCCGCGACGACGTAGAGGGGAACCCACGCCGGGCGCGCCGTCGAGAGCAGAATTAAAACGGCGTCCGGGCCGCCGGGCAGCGGGATGAGCGCAGAATCGAGCAGCGCGATACCGAAGAGACCGAACGCCCCGTAGGCGAGCAAATATTGTGAGACCGCAGCGAGACCGTTAGTAAATTTACGCAACAACCATTTCAAAATTCAACATTCCCTTCCCGGCAGCATATAAACAATCATCTTCTGAAAAGAAGATCAAAAAGTCCCGTCAGGGACAAGACAGTTTTGATTTTCATACGGCTGCTCAACAATTTATGAAATAGTCGTTGACGGCGGCGCGTCCGCGTCGCTTTTCGCTTCGCCGGAATCAACCACAGGTTCGTCAGTCGTCAAATGCTTCTTCCCGCTCAGGCGATTTTTGATGAAATAGATCGCCAGCCCCACAACGCACAGGGCGCCGACCGCGCCGAGCATCTTCAGCCCGTAGTGTTCGATGAACTCAAGCACGTGCCTGCCGTAATAGACGGCGAGCGCGCCTTCGACGTAGTAGCGCAGGCTGCGCGCGATCATGATCGTAATCATGAAACGCCAGCGCGGGTATTCGAGCGCGCCCGCGGTGGCGACGAAAATTTTGAAGGGCATCGGCGGCGGCAGGAGCGCCGGGATGGCGAGCGTCAGGAAGCCGAAGCGCGCGTAGGCGCGTTCGACGCGTTCGATGTGGTCGGCGCGAAAACGTTTGCGCAGGATGGCCTGCCCGCCGCGCTGCATGATGACGTAGAGCAGCATGCAGCCGATGACCGAGCCGAGCGCGGCGAACAGCGGAAAGTAGAAGGCCGCTTTCGGATCGCTGTAACAGCGCATCACGACGAGATAATCGTTGATTTCGGGGAGCGAGAGGAGCGATGAATCGAGCGCGCCGATGATGACCATCGAGGGCGCGGCCACGTAGATGGGCACTTCGACGATGAACCTTTGCAGCCCCTCGGCAATTGCGCGTAAGCGTTCGCCCAGCCCGTTGATCAAAAGAAGCATAAACACAGCGACGGGTGACAAGTGACAGGTGACAAGATAAAGAATGAGGTTATCTTGTCACCTGTCACTTGTAACCCGCCACTCTTTTATTTAACGGGAGTGAAGATGGAAGGCGTGTCGTAGGTGATGCCGAAGGTGACGCCGGAGCGCGGGCTGAAATCCGTCAGACCGGCGATTCCGGCGAAGTCGAAGCGCAGGCCGGAGGCTTTGACTTGCAGGCCGAGGCGCGCTTCCGAGAGCGGCTCCGTGCCGAGCGGCGCGCTCCCGTTGCGCGTGTTGGCGCGACCGTTGATCTCGCCCGCCACGCTGATCTGCCGGTTGACGCGCACGATTCCGGCGAAGCCGTAGAGCAGCATATCGTTCTGCGTGAAGGCCTGCGTGGGCGCGGTGAAGATGCCGAGGCCGAGGTTGCCGAAGAGATTGACGCGATCTTCGCGCCCGAACTTCTTGCCGAAGAGGATCGTGCCGTAGGCGTTCGTCTGGTTCGAGCCGATGCCGCGCGTCTCGTTGGAGTTGGGCAGTTCGACGCCGAAGCGGAAGCCGAGCGAGGGGGCGCGGCGCGTCTCGTTGCGCAGTTTGATCTTGGTGGAGAGACGGAAATCGCCCGTGTCGTTGGTCGAATCGGGGCGCGAGAAGTTGCGCAGGATGGCCGGGTTCGGCGTCGCGGAATTGATGCTCAGGAAGTTTTGCAGCACGCCGTCGATCTGAAACTCGACGTTCGGCGACAGTCCGATGTTGACGCCGACGACGCCCACGCGCGTCAGGTCGCCGCGCAGGCCGGAGAGCGGAAACTTCGCGTCCTGCAAAAACTCTATGCCTGCTTCGATGCGCGCCGAACCGGGCGGAATGATGTCCACGTCTTCGGTGATAAGCGGGCGTTGTTGCGCCGAAGCGGAAAGCAGGCACGCGAAGGTGAACACGAGCGCGCCATAAAAACGTATAAAGTTGAAGCGACGAAGCGGCATAAGCGTTTTAAGAGTCGGCAACGGACGGAGCGGACAGTTAACTGAGGCGACACGCTTTACAGAGCTTTGCCATGCGCCTCGAATCGAACACAGGGCGGATTGTAGTGGCATCGTTTGCAGAGCGTCAATGTCGCGCGGCCTCGCGGTCGTACAAATTTTTGGAAGAAAGGCGGTGGCTGCTTCGTCTAAGTGGCGTGGGCTTTGCGAACGCAGCGGAGATGGGGATGGAGCTAACGGCGGTGGCTGATGAACGTCAGGGTAACGCGCGCGTCGTGGAATCGTGCCAGCAGGGCGACCGCGAAGCCTTCCGCCTCCTCTTCGAGACACACAAGGACAAGGTCTATTCCATCGCGCTCTACTTTTTCGGCGGCGACGCGGCGCTCGCCTCAGACATCACGCAGCAAGTCTTTCTCAAACTCTTCACGCGCATCTCGCAGTTTCGCCACCAGTCGGAGTTCACCACCTGGCTCTACCGCCTGACGACCAACACCTGCATCGACGAGCAGCGACGCAGACGCCGTTTCAGCCCGTTCGATGAAACTCCGGCGGGAGCGATTGCCGGGACGCGCGCCGCAAGCGTTCCCGCCGCCGAAGCGCGCTTCATGCGTCTTGAGGTCGCGGACAGCGTGCGCGACGCCATCGCCGCGCTCAAGCCGAAACTGCGCATCGCGATCCTGCTCAAATATTTCGAGGAGCTTTCTTACGAAGAGATCGCAGTGGTTCTCAATTGTTCGAAGGGCACGGTGGCCTCGCGTCTCAATCGCGGCCATCGCATACTCGCCAAGCGGCTCGGCCACTTGCGCGCAAACATTACAAGCGGAGATTAAGAAGTAAAGATGTTCGGTCAGCAGCACGTCAACAAGCAACTCTCTCCTTACGCGCACGGCGAATTGCCGGCGGCGGAGTCGGCGCGCGTCTCGGCGCACCTCGCCGCGTGCGAGCGTTGCCGCACGGAGTTTGAGGAGATCACTTACGGCATTCGCCTCGCCGAAAGTTTGAAGACACAGGCCGCGCCCGCAACTCTCTGGGACAACATCGAAGCCGCGCTGGCCGAAGAAGCGTTCAAGCAAAATCAGGCGCAGCGGGCGCAGCCTGAGGGCGCGCGGGGAAAAGATTCTCGCGTGGGCTGGCTCTCCGGACGGCGCTTCGGTTCGTTCAGCGGTGGGTTCGGCGGTTGGCGACCAGCGCTCGCGGCGAGTTTCGTCTTGCTGTTGATGCTCGGCGCGGGCGGCGTCTGGTTCTACCTGCGACAGACGCGCACGAGTTGGGAAGTGGCGCGTCTATCGGGTGCGCCTTCGATTGACGCGGATCGCATCGGTTCGACCGGGCGGCTCGGCGTCGGCGAATGGTTGGAGACGGATGCTAATTCGCGTGCGCAGATCAAAGTCGC
>DASQDV010000881.1:0-1739 GCA_035633995.1 Pyrinomonadaceae bacterium
TCGAGCGGCGTCATCCCGGCGCGCGCGTCCACCACCCAGACGAGCGCGACGGCATCTTGAATCGCCGTCTCCGCCTGCTTCAAAATGTTCGCGGGAATGATGGCCTCGTCGTCCGGCACGATGCCGCCCGTGTCCACCACCTTGAAGCGACGACCCGCCCACTCGGCCTCGCCGTAGATGCGGTCGCGCGTGATGCCCGGTTCGTCGCCGACGATGGAACGCCGCTCGCCGACGAGGCGGTTGAACAGCGTGGACTTCCCCACGTTCGGTCGCCCGACGATGGTGACGAGCGGCAGGAAGGCGCGCGCCTTCGTCGGCTCTACTTTCGCGTCACTTTCAGTTGTACTCATAGCCTCAGATGATGCGCTATACTTCCGCGCCGCGTCAAAGCCGCGCCCCGCGCTCGCCTCGCGCGCAGGGCTACGCGCCGCCTCGCAGGAACACGCACAAATGAAACTGCCCGACAGCATTTCTCGCCTCCTCAGCCGCCGCCGCGACGCGACGCCGCCTGTCGAAAACAGCGCGCCGGAACTTGCTCCGCATCTCGCGCTCGGCGCGCGCGGCGAAGCGTTTGCCGCAGCGCATCTGGAGCGCGCGGGCTACGCGCTTGTCGCCGCCAACTTCAAACTGCCGGTCGGGAGAAACCTGCGCGGCGCTATTGTCAACGCGGAGATTGATCTCGTCGCATACGAAGGCGACGTGCTCTGTTTCGTCGAGGTCAAGACGCGCGCCTCCGATTGGTTCGCCGCGCCCGAACAGAACGTTGACCGGCGCAAGCTACGCCAGATCGCACGCGCCGCGCGCGTCTACCGCCGCACCTTCGGACTCGCCGCCGCGCCCTATCGCTACGATGTCGTCACCGTCATTCTCCCGCACGCGACCACAGATTATCCCGCGCCCAACCCGCGCATCGAACTCCTTCGCAACTTCTGGACGGACGCGAAATTCCGCAAGCGTTTCTGGTCGGACGCGTTCACCGACTAGAGCTTCACGGCGAAGTTGTTTGCGGAGTCTCTGACCGGCTCAAGGTTAAATCCGTTGACTGCTATTTCTGCCCGCATGACATTACCTGTCCCAATCCGCGTTGGTTTGTTTTAGAATGTCGGGCGCGCGTCGCGTAGCATTCAGTCAACGCCGCGTTCTTCCGGCAAGCATAAAATTCCGACGGAGAAGTTGATGCCCCCCAGCAGCAGCAGCTGTGTCGAACAGGCAGGCGACCATCATAGCAACAGCGGAGAGCCTGTAGCGCCGCCCGCCTCCGCAGTAGTGTCCAACTCCGAATACAAGTACTGGGCTTTCATCAGCTACAGCCACAGCGACGAGCAGTGGGCGCAATGGCTGCACAAGGAGTTGGAGACTTATCGCGTGCCGCGCCGCCTCGTCGGGCGCAGGAATGCTTTCGGCGAAGTGCCGCGCCGCGTCTTCCCCGTGTTCCGCGACCGCGAAGAGTTGCCCGGCGCGTTCGACCTCGGCAGCAACCTGACGGACGCTCTGCGCCTGTCGCGCAACCTGATCGTCATCTGCTCGCCGCGCTCGGCCACCTCGCACTGGGTCAACGAAGAGATCAAACTCTACAAGTCTATGGGGCGCGAGGATCGCGTCTTGTGCCTCATCGTGGACGGCGAGCCGAACGCATCCGACCGCCCCGAACTCGGCCTCGCCGAGTGCTTCCCGCCCGCGCTGCGCTTTCGCGTCGGGCGCGACGGCACGCTCAGCGACGCGCGCACCGAGCCGATTGC
>DASQDV010000882.1:0-3981 GCA_035633995.1 Pyrinomonadaceae bacterium
GCAACTACCACCTGCTTCAAGGCGACTACGCGAAGGCGCGCGAGATGTACCAGCACGCTTTGAAGCGAACCGTAAAAGGCTCCGCTCCCTGCGGGCCAAACTTCGGGCTGGCTTTCAACTACGTCTATGAAGGGAACATCCCCGAAGCACTGAAAGTCCTGACGCGTTTTCAGGATCAGTATTCTCAGACGAGCGGCGCAGCGGAGTTTCCGCCCGTCTTCATCTGGAATGCCATCGCGCGTCTGCATCTCGAAAATGGCCAGCCCGCAGAGGCGATCAAGTTTTACGAACGTGGCTACCAGACCGTGCCGGGGAGTAAACTACCCGCCGAGGAGAAGTTGATCTGGCAGGGACGCCTGCATCACGGGCGCGGACGCTCGCTCGCCAAGCTCGGCAAGCACGAAGAGGCGTGGAAGGAGGCCGAACTGATCAAGAAGATGATTGACGAGAACCCCGAACGCGGCAAGCAGTTTATGCCCTCCTACCACTACATCGCGGGCTATCTGAGGCTCGAAGGCGGCGATCACGTGAAAGCCATCGAACACTTGAAGCAGGCCGATCAAACCGACCTCTTCCACAAGCTGCTGCTGGCGCGCGCCTATGACCGCTCGGGCGACGCGGCGAATGCGCAGAAACTTTATCGTGAGATCGTCGAGTCGAAACAGAACAACCTTGAGCGCGCTCTCGCCGTCCCGGAGGCGAAGAAGAAGCTGAAGGGCTGAGAGCAACCGCTGAACCCGTGCCGAAGAACGGGAGGCCGTGGGCGGAGGTGAAATCTCCGCCCACGGCCTTCCCTTGCTGTACTCACGTTAGAGCGCGCACACTCTAGTTTAGAGGGGCTGCCACACGGGAGCGACATCCCACCCCGGGCGGTTGGTAACCCGCGTCGTATTATTGCCATCAACATCTATTGTGTAGATTTCATCGTCGCTGTCGCGCCCACTGCGGAAGGCCAATTTTAAACCGTCCGGCGACCACGCCGCTTTACTGTTCCAGGCCGCGCTGAAAGTGAGGCGCGTCTGGTTCGTGCCGTCCGCATTCATCAAGTAGATGTTTTCGTTGCCGTCGCGATAACTGCTGAAGGCGATCTTCGTGCCGTCCGGCGACCACGCAGGGTACACGTCGCTTGTCGCATGCGTCGTAAGCCTCTGCAAGTTGCTCCCGTCGGCATTGACGACGTAGATGTCAACGTTGCTCGCGGGTTGCCCGCGGAAGGCTATTCTCGTGCTGTCCGGCGACCAGGCGAACTCGCTCTCCGTGTAAGGCATGTTCGTGATCCTGACTTGATTGCTGCCATCCGCATTCATCACGTAGAGTTCGCTGTTGCCGTAGGTGCGCGAGCTGATAAAAACGATCTTTGTGCCGTCGGGCGACCAGAGTGGAGAGTAGTCCCAACCGGGCGCGGTCGTAAGTCTCGTCTCGTTCGTGCCGTCGGCGTTGATCACGTACACGTCACCTTCACCGCCGTTTTGATAGCGCGCGAAAACGATCTTCGTGCCGTCGGGCGACCACGAAGCGCCGGAGTCAATCTTCGGGTCGCTGGTCAGGCGCAGCACGCCCGTGCCGTCGGAGTTCATCACGTAGATGTCGTTGTTGTAAGCGTCGGCAGTGCCCCCGCGAGAACTCTCAAAAGCGATCTTCCGCCCGTCGGGCGACCATACATAACCGGAGTCGCCCGCAGGACTCCGGCTCAGGTTGACGGCGCCGCTGCCGTCCGGGTTCACGGTGAAAAACTCGTAACTGCCGTTGTTGATGGCGGACGAGTAGAGCACCTTCATGCTGTCGGGCGACCAGGCGATGCCGCCCGCCTCGTAAGTGTTCGACGCGCCGCTGAGCCTTGTCTGATTAGCTCCGTTCGTGTCCATGAGGTAGATGTGCCAGTCGCCCTCGCGAAGCGTCTGGAAAGCGATCTTCGTTCCATCGGGCGACCACGCAGGGCTCACGTCGTCTTTGAGATTCGCCGTGAGATTAACGACGCCCGTGCCGTCTGCGTTCATACGGTAGATGTCGGAGTTGCCTGAGCGGTCGCTGTTGAAAGCGATCTTCGTCCCGTCCGGCGACCAGGCGAAGCCGCCGTCGCTCGCGGGGTTGTTCGTCAGCCGCGTCTGACCGCTGCCGTCTGCGTTCATCACGTAAATCTCAGAGTTGCCGTCGCGCTGGCTGTGGAAGGCCATGCGTGTTCCGTCCGGCGACCACGCGGGCGTCCCTTCGTTTGACGTGGTGTTGGTCAGGCGCATCTGGTTCGTGCCGTCTGCGTTCATCACATAGATTTCGGCGTTGCCGTCGCGCCCGCTGATAAACGCAATCTTCGACCCGTCGGGCGACCACACGGGCGTGTAATTATATCCCGCGCTGGAGGTGAGTCGCGTCTGGTTCGTGCCGTCCTGATTCACCGAGTAGATGTCCGTCGCGTCGTCGCGGTAACTATCGAAGGCGAGTTTCGTCCCGTCAGGTGACCATGAGGGGTTGTAATTTTCGGCTTCGGGATAGTCCGGGTGTTGGCTCAGGTTCGTTAAGCCGCTGCCGTCGGCGTTCATCTTGTAAATGTGAAAGCCTTCGCGGCTGCTCTCAAAGGCGATGCGCGTGCCGTCGGGCGCCCACTTGTAATTCATGGGGTTGACCGAAGCGTTGGTGATGTCGGTCGTGTTACTCCCGTCCCGGTTAGTGATGAGGAGAGCATCGGTGCCGGGCAGGTCTCGCTGGAACATGATCTTGCTCTGCGGCCTGTAGAGCAACAGGTTCGGCGACCCGTCGCCGGCGTTTACCACTTTGTTTGGCGTTGCATTGCCGACGACCGCGTTGCCCACCTGCGCGGGGTTGTCTGCCGGGTTGCCGCTCAGGTATCTCGCCACAGTACCGGCGACGTGAGCGGCGGCCATCGAAGTGCCCGACTGCAAGATGGTCGCCGTGTCGTTCAGGTGAGAGGTCGTCGGGATGTCCACGCCCGGCGCGAACAGGTCGAGGACCGCGCCGTAGTTGGAAAACGCCGGGCGCGTATCGCTGATGTCCGTCGCGCCGACCGTCAACGCTTCCGTCACACGTGCCGGTGAGCGGATTCCGGCATCACCACTGGCATTACCCGCCGCCACCACATAGGGCACGCCCGCACCAATCGAGTTGCGCACCGCCGTGTCCAGCGAGACGTTCCCGAGTCCCGACGCGCTCATCACGGCCACGGCGGGCTTTTGATGGTTGGCCGTTACCCAATCAATCGCCCCGATGATCCTCGTGGCCGAACTCCCGTTAGTACAGCCGAAAGCGCGCACGGCGAGCAACTGCGCGCCCTTCGCCACGCCATAAGTCTTGCCGCCGATGATGCCCGCCTCCTGTGTGCCATGCCCGTAGCAGTCCTGCCCGTTGCGCCCGTCGCCGACGTTGTCGAAGGCGACCGAGGCGCGCCCCTCGAACTCTTCGTGCGTTGTGCGGATGCCGCTGTCAATCAAATAGACGCGCGTGCCCGAGCCGTTGTTGGCATAGGTGTAAGTGTTTGAAGGCGGATTGGCACGCTGATCAATGCGATCCAGACCCCACGGCGCCCCCTGCTGCGTGGCGGCCAATTCTATGACTGTATCCTCTTCGACGTAAGCCACGAGCGGGTTACGGGCGAGTGCCTCGGCGGCCTGCTCGTTCAACTGCACGGCGAACCCGCGCAGGGCGTGCCGGTAGAGATGGGTCAGCCACCCGCCATAGCGTCGCGATAAATCGTTCGCCCGCGCCTCGACGGCGGCAGCGGGAACTTCATCTTTGAAGACGATGATATAACTACCTGCAATGGATTGCTTATGCTTATGAATGATAGCGTTCTCGTTCTGGCGTTGCGCTCCGGCGGTCGGGAGCAGCGCGTTGCTGGCAAGGAGAGAGAGGAGCAGACAGACGAACAGAATTTTTCTCATGTAGGGGGCCTCCGGCAGTCGTGGCGAACTTTGTTGTGAAAAGTTGAAGAGTGCTTGAAGAGAGGTATGGCCTCACTCTTAGCAGGAG
>DASQDV010000883.1:0-9273 GCA_035633995.1 Pyrinomonadaceae bacterium
ACGACGACCTGCTGCTCGTGCTGTTCGATGTCCGAGAGTTGGAGCACGGTGCAACGACCGGGACGGAAGAGTTCTTTGAGTTCGATGTGCTCGTGGTCGGAGAAGATCGAGCCGGGGCGGTCGAAGCGCGAATCGAGCCGCCACAAAAGCGCGTCAATCGAGCCGACGTTGCCGCCCGCGCCGCCGCCACCACCGCGCGCGTCTTCTTCGCCGTACTTCTCCGCCGTCACCGCGTCGCGCAGATCGTGATAGCCCCAGAGCCCGCGCTCGCCGCGCGCGCTGGCCGTGAGTTTCCGGTAAGCCTGCGAGAGATAATGCAGCATCTTGTCGCTCGCGCCTTCGGGCAGGAGGTACTTGATGTCGGCTTCGGTCAAAGACGAGAAGCGCACGCGCACGCGGTCGTGCGTGAAGATTTTTACTTCCGGTTTGTAGTCGCCGTCGTGAAAGCGCCGGTCGCCCTCAATCGAGCGCAGCGTGTCGTATTCGCCATGCGGGTCAACGATGAGCACCGCCGCGCGGTTGTGCGGCATCATCAACTCTTCGACGAGCACGCCCGCCGTGTAACTCTTGCCCGCGCCGGTCGAGGCGAGTATGGCGAGGTGCGTGGAGACGACATCTTTGACCGAGAGCACGACGGGCACTTCACCCGCACTGCGCGTCAGTAAACTGCCGACGTGCGCCGCGCCCTTATCGCCCGCGCGCCGCGAACTGAGCACGCCCGCCAGCGTCTCGGACGAAGCGAGAAAGACGGCGTCGCCCGCGTTGGGCGGGATGCGCGGGTTGACGAAGTCGCCCATCTGCGCGTGGAAGTAGCCGATGGTCTCGACCGTGATCTCGTAGAGTTCGCAGCCCTCGGCGTCCAGCCCGATGAGCGCGGAGATGGCGGCGGGCGGCGTTTCGGGGTCGGACAAAAACGCGTCGGGCAAGTTTCGCACGAGCCGCCGCGCCGTGATGTTGCCGAGAATCTGCCGCGTGTCAGCGCCGTCCGCAGCCGTGTAATAGACGAACTCGCCGATGCGCGCGCGCCGGTTGTCCGCCGTGATGAACAGGTATTCATGCGGGCGCTCGCCCGGCCCCTTCACCGTGCCCGTGCGCGCATCCGTTGTTTGAACGTGAAAACTCATCTGTGCTGCTGCGCCTGTTACCGGCAGCGAGGTTTGGAAGAAACTGACACCGGCAAGTATATCACCGCGAACGCGTCAAACGCCCCGCGCCGTGTTCGCCCGGCCGCTCTCCTGCGAGGCCGCGTCCATGTCGGCGGCGACCATCTCGCGGATCATTTCGGCGAAGGTGTATTCCGGTTGCCAGCCGAGTTCGCGCCGCGCCTTCGAGGCGTCGCCGATCAGGAGATCGACTTCCGCCGGGCGCAGGAAACGCTCGTCAACCCGCACGTAGCGCTCGTAGTCGAGGCCGACTTCCGCAAACGCGCGCTCGCAAAAGTCCCTGACCGTGTGCGTCTCGCCCGTAGCGACGACGTAATCGTCAGGCTCCGTTTGTTGCAGCATGAGGTACATGGCGCGGACGTAATCCTTCGCGTGTCCCCAGTCGCGTTGCGCTTCGAGGTTGCCGAGTCGTAGTTCGTCGGCCAGCCCCAGCTTGATGCGCGCCACGGTGGATGTGATCTTGCGCGTGACGAACTCGTAGCCGCGTCGCGGCCCTTCGTGGTTGAAGAGGAGGCCGCTCGCGCAGAACATGCCGTAAGCCTCGCGGTAGTTGCGCGTGAGATCGAAGCCCGCCACTTTGCTGATGCCGTAGGGCGAGCGCGGGTGGAAGCGCGTCGTCTCGCGCTGCGGCGTCTCGGCCACTTTGCCGAACATCTCGCTTGATCCGGCGAAGTAGAACTTGCAGCGCGGGCGCAGTTCGCGTAGCGCCGCCAGCATGTAGTGTGTGCCGTTGATGTTCGTATTCATCGTCGAAAAGCCATCGGCGAACGACTCCGCGACGAACGATTGCGCGGCGAGGTGATAGCACTCGTCGAAATCGATCTGGCTGACGACGTGGAAGATCGAGGGATAACTTTCCAAACTCGCGGGATGAAGTTTGACGCGGTCGAGCAGGTGAGAGATGCGCGTAAAGCGGCGCGCGGCGTCTTCGAGCGCGACGCGGCGCACGAGGCCGTGCACTTCGTAGCCGTGCGAGAGCAGGTGTTCGGCCAGGTAACTTCCGTCCTGCCCCGTGATGCCTGTGATGAGAGCCTTTTTGCCCAAGCGTTGTTCTCCGAAAAAAGTGTTGCGCGTCGGCGTGTTCGGTCGCGTGTCCCTTTCAGGGACGGAAGCGGCTGAGCACGTCAACCACGTATTGTTGTTGTTCGAGCCTGAGTTCGGGGTAGACGGGCAAGGCCAGCGTCTCGCGCGCGGCGCGTTCCGCAAAGGGGAGCGCGCCCGCCTCGCCGCCGAGATACCCGAAGCACTCCTGCAAATGCAGCGGCACCGGATAATAAACCTTCACGCCGACGCCGTGCGCACGCAGATGTTCGATGAGCGCATCACGATGCGCGGGCACGCGCAAGACGTACTGGTGAAAGATGTGCCGCGTGTTTTCGCGTATGAACGGCACGCGCACGTCGAAAGCGAGGCGCGCGTTCGTCAGCAGCAGCGAATAGGTCTCCGCGCGTTCGCGCCTACCTTGCGACCAGCCGTCGAGATGCGGCAACTTGACGCGCAACACCGCCGCCTGCAACGCGTCGAGACGACTGTTGATGCCGATCTCCGTGTGCAGGTATTCGGTTGCGCCGCCGTGCACGCGCAGGCGGCGCAGGCGTTCGGCGAGCGCGTCGTCGTCGGTCGTGAGCATGCCGGCGTCGCCCGCCGCGCCGAGGTTCTTCGTCGGGTAAAAACTGAAACAGCCGACGCGCCCCAGAGACCCGGCGCGCCGCCCCGCGTCTTCCGCGCCGATGGCCTGCGCCGCATCTTCGACGACGGGCAGGTTGTGGCGCGCGGCGATCTCAAGGATAGCATCCATCTCGGCGCACTGGCCGTAGAGGTGTACGGGCATGATGGCACGTGTGCGCGGCGTGATGGCGGCTTCGAGTTTCGCGGGGTCGAGGTTGTAGGTGCGCGGTTCGATGTCAACGAAGACGGGCGTGGCATTCGTGCGCGTAATCGCGCTGGCGGTGGCGAAGAAGCTGAACGGCGTGGTGATAACTTCGTCGCCCGCGCCTATGTCCAGAGCCATGAGCGCGAGCAGGAGCGCGTCGGAACCGGACGCGCAGCCGACGGCGTGTTTCGTCCCGCAGTAGCGCGCGATCTCCGCTTCGAGCAGGCGCACCTCTTCGCCCATGACGAACTGTTGCGAGTCGAAAATGCGCGCGGTCGCCGCGAGCAACTCTTCGCGCAACTGCGCGTGCTGCTGTTTCAAATCGAGCAAGGGGACTTGCATGCTTGGAGAAGGTGTCGTCATCGCTATATCGCTGTTTACAACTCGATCAGTTTGCCGCCCTGATTGATCGATTCCTGCGCGGCTTCGAGCAGGCGCACGACGCGCAAGCCCGCCGCGCCGTCCGTCAGCGGCGCGCGCCCTGCGCCGATGGCGTCGAGAACTTCGGCGGTGACGTGTGTGAGCGCTTCGGTCGAGTCGAGTTTGGGCACCCACACGTCGCCCGTGCGATAGCTGACGAGCGTTTGGTAAGCCGCCTCTTTGTCGCGGTCGGATTCGATGCGATTCGTCGTGACGCCCTTGTCGTAGACGCGCACCTTCTCGGTCGGCTCGATGTCGTCGTAGACGATCATCTTGCGGCTTCCGGCAATCAGCGTGCGGCGGATTTTGACGGGCGAGAGCCAGTTGAAATGAAAATGCGCGATGAAGGAGTCGGCGAAGCGCAGCATGACGTAGGCGATGTTTTCGATTCCGGCTTCGATGTGGCTGCTGCCCGTCGCCGTGAGCGCGACGGCGTCGCGCCCGACGAGGTAGTCCATGATCGAGAGGTCGTGCGGCGCTAAATCCCAGACGACGTTGATGTCGCGCTGGAAGAGGCCGAGGTTGATGCGAACAGAGTCGAAATAGAGCAACTCGCCGAGTTCGCCGCTCTCGACGATCTCTTTGATGCGTCGCACCGCGCCCGTGTAGACGAACGTGTGATCGACCATCAAAGTGAGTCCGCGCCGCGCGGCCAGCGCGACGAGTTCGCGCGCCTCGCGGCTGTTCGTCGTAAAAGGCTTTTCGATGAGGACGTGCTTGCCCGCTTCGAGCGCGGCGTGTGCGAACGCGTAGTGCGTGGCGACGGGCGTGGCAAGGACGACGGCGTTGAGTTCGGGGTCGGCAAGGAGTTGGGCGTAGTCGGCGGCGGTGCGCGCCGCCGGGTAGCGGCGACCGATAGCGCCGAGACGCTTCTCGTCCGTGTCGCAAATCCAGCGGAGTTGCGCGCGTTCGTTCTCCGCGAAGTTGCGTATGAGGTTTGGCCCCCAGTAGCCGCAGCCGACGACGCCGATAGTGATCATAGAGAGTTGTCCGTTGTCAGTAGTCCGTTGTCAGTTGTTCGCTTTGTGTTGACTGACCGTGCCTGACGAAACGAGTGTTGATTCATGCGGGATAGTTAAACATGAGCGGCGGACAACTGGCTAACGGCGAAGGAGCGGATTGCTTCGGCGACGCGCGCGATCTGTTCGTCGGTCAACTCCGGAAACATCGGGAGCGAGAGGACGCGCGCGGCCTGGCGTTCGGCTTCGGGAAAGTCGCCCGCGCGCTTGCCGAGCGCGCGATAAGCGGGTTGCAGGTGGACGGGCACGGGATAGTGTATGCCGGTCTGCACGCCCGCCGCCGTCAAATGCTTTTGCAACTCGTCGCGCTCGCTCGTCTGGACGACGTAGAGATGATAGATGTGGCGCGCGTAGGGCAACTCTTCGGGGAGCGCGAGCGCGCCCGCACTGTGCGCTCCGGCGAGCAGTTCACCGTAGCGCGCGGCGTGCGCGCGGCGCAGGTCGTTCCAGCCGTCGAGATATTTTAGTTTGACGCTCAGGACTGCGCCCTGCATGCCTTCGAGGCGAAAGTTGTAGCCGATGATGTCGTGGCGATACTTCTGCTCCGAGCCGTGATCGCGCAGCAGGCGCACGCGCCGCGCCACTTCCGCGTCGTTTGTCACGACCGCGCCGCCCTCGCCGTATGCGCCGAGATTTTTGCCGGGATAGAAACTGAAACAGTTCGCCCGCCCGCGCGCGCCGACGCGGCGGCCTTTGTAGAGCGCGCCGTGCGCCTGCGCCGCGTCTTCGATGACGGCGAGATGATGGCGCGCGGCGATGTCGAAAATCGGATCGAGGTCGGCGGCCTGTCCGTAAAGGTGTACGGGGATGATGGCGCGCGTGCGCGGCGTGATGGCGGCTTCGATGCGGTTTACGTCAATCGTGTAAGAGACGGGATCGGCGTCAACGAAGACGGGCACGGCACCTGCCGTCGAGACGGCTTCGGCGGTGGCAAAGAACGTGTTGGCGGGCACGATCACCTCGTCGCCCGCGCCGATGTCGCAAGCCATCACGGCGAGTTGGATCGCCGCCGTCCCGTTACTGACGCCGACGCACAACCGCGCGCCCAGGTATTCGGCGAAGGCCGATTCGAACGCCTCCACCTCGCGCCCCAGAATGAAGGCTGCGCTTTCCACGACGCGCGCGATGGCCTCGTCAACTTCCCGCTTGATAGCCCGGTATTGTGCTTGCAGATCAACGAAAGGAATCATAACGAAACGATGAACGATGAACGATGAACGCGGAACGATGAAGTAAAAACCGTCAGTTGCCAGTGGTCAGTGGTTCGTTGTTAAGTGGCTATCACACAAGTTGCTAAAAATTGAATTGAACAACTGACGACGGACGACTGACAAAGAACAATCTCTCATTCCGCGTTCATCGTTCCGCGTTCATCGTTTCTTAAAATCCGTGCCGGGTTGCCCGCGACCGTCGCTCCGGCGGGCACGTCGCGCGTGACGACCGCGCCCGCGCCGACGGTGGAGCGCGCGCCGATCTCAATGCCGCCGAGGATGGTTGCGCCCGTGCCGATTGACGCGCCGCGCCGGACGACGGTGCGTTCAATCGTCCAGTCGGCCTCGGTTTGCGGCGTGCCGTCGGCGCGTGTGGCGCGCGGGTAACGGTCGTTGATGAACTGGACGCCGTGCCCGATGAAGACTTCGTCTTCGACGCGCACGCCCTCGCAGATAAAGGTGTGGCTGGAAATTTTGCAGCGCGCGCCGACCTGCGCGCCCTTCTGGATTTCCACGAACGTGCCGATGCGCGTCTCGTCGCCGATCTCGCAGCCGTAGAGGTTGACGAAGTTGTAAATCTGCACGTCGCGCCCCAGCACAACGTCGTCGGCGATGGCGCAGAATTCTCTCATAAAGTTTCAGGCTTCAAGTTTCAGGTTTCAAGTTAAAGACGAAAACCTGAGACTTGAAACCTGAAACCTGAAACCGTGTTATTTCGATTTGGCCGTCTCGACCAGTTCGTCGGCTTCCGTCGCGACGGTCTGGTCTTCGTCTTCGTTGGCGTAGTAGCTCGAATAGTAGCCGGAGTAGTAGTAGTAGTCCGAGGATTCAAGCTTGACGTTATTCAGGACGATGCCGTAGATGTGCGCGCCCACGTCGAGAAGTTGCTGCTTGGCGCGGCGCACGACGGCGCGCGACGAGCGACCGCCGTGCACGACGAGCATCACGCCGTCCACCATCGTCGAAAGGATCGAGGCGTCCGTGAAAGAGATCGCGGGCGGCGAGTCGATGATGATGTGCGTGAAGTTTTCGCTCAGGAGCAGCAGCAGGCGGCGCATCTCTTCCGAGCCTAAGAGTTCCGCCGAGTTCGGCGGGACGGGGCCGGACGTGATGATCTTCAAGTTCGGCAGCTTCTCGTATTCCTGTATGAGCGAACTGACGTTGGCGTCGCCCGACAGGTAATTGGTCACGCCGCGCGTGTTCGATAGGCCGAAGTGCGCGTGGATGCGCGGGCGGCGCAGGTCGCAGTCGAGGATGAGGACTTCGGCGCCCGTCTGCGCGAGCATGACGGCGGTGTTGACGGCGGTGGTCGTCTTGCCTTCGGACGGCTGGCTCGAAGTGACGAGGATGGTCTTCGGCGGCTGACCCGCCGACGAGAGCAGGAGCGACGTGCGCAGGTGGCGATAAGCCTCCGCGACGGGCGAACGCTTCTCTTCGATGAGCGCGAGCGCGGTGGCCGTCGGGTCGCCGCCTGAGCCTGCGTGAGCGGGCAGCGCCCCGCGCGCGGGCATGACGCGGCGTTCGGCGCGCGGCGCGGGGATGAGCGCGAGCGTCGGCAGGTGTATGTGGCGATCCACGTCTTCGATAGACTTGAGCGTGTCGTCGAGATAGTCGAGCAGGAAGGCGAGGCCGATGCCTGCGCCCAGCGAGAGCAGCAGCGCGATCAGGATGTTGCGCACGCGCGG
Source organism: Pyrinomonadaceae bacterium (assembly GCA_035633995.1). GTDB lineage: Bacteria > Acidobacteriota > Blastocatellia > Pyrinomonadales > Pyrinomonadaceae > JAIVJZ01. Next base: position 7,372 of record DASQDV010000883.1, read on the forward strand.
CGGCCCGACGATTTCGGCGCGGCGCGCGGGCGTCGAGATGGAGATGTTGTTCGGCACCTCCGTGCCCGTCGCGGCGAGTTCCTTCTGGCGCTGGAGGGCGGTGTTATAAAGCTGTTTGATCGTCTCCTGTTCCTGCAAGATGATGTCGAGCTGGCCTTCGGACTGGCTCTGGGCATTGGCCTGGCCGCGCGCCGTCGAGTTCGACTGCCGGAGCGAATTTTCGCGCAGCACCGCCGCCCTGTAACTGCCTTCAATCGTCTTGACCACGTCCTTCGCCTGCTTGTCGAGCGAAGCCTGCACCTGCGCCTTCTGCTTGTCGATCTTCTGCACGGCAGGCCACTCTTCCGTGTACTGCACGAGCAAAGCCTGGCGCTGTGCTTCGAGTTCGCCCAGCTTGTCGCGCAACTCCTGCACGGACTTGTTAGACATCACTTCCGGGATGGAGTAGATGTCCTGCGCGCTCTGCGCCACGCGATATGAGGCTTCCAGTTCCTTGCGCTTGTTTTCGGCATCCATCATCTGGGTGGTGGACATGCCGAGGATAGCTTTCGTCAAATCCTGACCGTCGGCGGCGCCGAGCGGCAAATTGTGGCTCCGCTTGAAGGCGATGATCTGCTCCTGCTTCTGCCGGTAGGCGGCTTGCAGGTCGGTGATATTCTTGGCGAGTTGGGTGGCCGAGTTGGCCGAACCCGATGTCTCGCGCGCGTTGTTGTCGTCGATGAAGACCTGCGCGAGCGTGTCGGCGACCTTCATGGCGAGTTCGGGGTTGGTGTGCTGGTAATGGATTTCGACGAGATTCGTGCGCTCGACCGGGTCAATCGTGATACCGGCGCGCAGGGCATCTTCGTAGGCCAGCATCCGCGCCGTCTGTTCGGGCGTCAACTGTTCGGCCTGCTGCGCCGTCGCGGTGGCGGCGGGCGCGTCGTTGACTACGCCGAGGCCCCCGGCGGAAGTTGGGGTGGCCGCCGGTTGCGCGGGCTGGCGCGAGAAGATGCGGCGCGCGGCGGCAAACAGGCTGGGGCGCGTTTGGCCGCCGAGGAACGCCGGGTTGTTTTGCAGGTCGAGCGCGAGGATCACCTGCCGGTGCAGTCGCGGGTTCTCAAGCAGCTTGAGTTGCGTGCCCCAGTAGGCCGGGTCGTTCGGCGCGTTCAAGACCAGTTCCTTGCTCTTTAAAAGGTTCTTGGTCTTCTGCTCGATCTGGATGGTGGACTTCGCCTCGTAGACGGTCGGCTGGCGATACATCTGGAGCGCCACGAGCGACGTGACGACGACGAGCAGGCTGAGGATGAGCCACTTGCGCTTAAGGACGACGGAGAGATAGTCGCGCAGGTGGGTCGGCTCGGCGAGCGCGTAGGTGTTGTTCGGCCTTTCGGGGTGCGTCAGGTCGCGCAACGGCCGGTCGAGATTCGTGCCGGGCGAAAGCGGCAGCAAACGATTATCTTGAGACATCTTCTTTCAACCTTAAAACTTCAGAAATACCAAACGGGTCGGGCACACCTTGCAAGCGACGAATGATAACAGACAGTGGCGCAAAGGATGAAGGCGGAAAAGCTGGAGGATAAAGGATAAAGATGAAGGGGAAGGGGAAAGCGTTGCCGCCGGCGACACAATTTTTCAAATGGTTTTCACCTTCAACCTTTAACCCTTCCCCTTTACCCCGTCCTCTTTTGCAAACTCTCCGAGCGCCGCGCGCCAGTCGGGCAGCGGCGCGAGGCCGATGGCTTCCGAGAGCAGGCAGCGCAGGCGCGAATTGCGCGGGCGCGGCGCGGGACGTTGCAAACTGTTCATCGAGACGCTCTCGATCTCCAGTCCCTCCGCTCCCGCCGCCTTCGCCGCCTCGCGCGCAAACTCAAGAAAACTCGTGCCCGCGCCGCTGTTGACGACGTGGAACGTGCCGGGCAG
>DASQDV010000884.1:0-6614 GCA_035633995.1 Pyrinomonadaceae bacterium
ATGCCGCTGATGTTGAAATCACCGCCGATGTTTTTTGCGCTCACGCTGACCTGGCGCGGGAGTTTGAGCACGACGCGATTCAGTAGATTGACCTTCGCCGGCTCGGTGCCGCCCGTTTTCTGCCGGATCGTCAGTCCCGACTGCGTCTGTTCGACAATAACTTTACGGTGAGCCAGATCGTCGCTGTTCTTCGCCGAGCGGTAAATATGCACTTCGGCAGATTGCCCGTCGGTCGCCTCTATGGAGACCGGGCCGCTGATATCGGACACGTCCACATGTGCGCCCGCAGCGAGTTGATAAGTTTGATGTGCCTCTTGCCCGGTCACGGCTTTGGTCGCTTCATTACCCGCCAGCCCGGCATTGACGTTGACGGCTTCTGCCTTCCGCTGCTTTGCATGGCCGCCCAGAATTAACAGGGCGACAGCCGCGCCGCTCACCAGTGATGCAACAATCGAGCGATCCTTCATAGTCTTCAAACTCCTTGCGCAATTAGCCTTAATGTCAGCGTGCGACCTGACCGCCTGAGCCGGGTACACGCGTATGGAAAACCCTCATCTGAGAGCCTGCTTTTCTCACTGTGTTTATGAGCGATGCGTGGGCGGGTGGTGGTTTGTACATCTCTCTATAACGCCTGACGTTCGTGAGTAAAAGACACCATGAGGAGGTCAACTTATTTCGTACTGATTGAAACATGCGACCTTGCTATGATACCACAACTCTTATCAGGGATGCCTCGGCACCTGTCGAAATAGACGGGATGATATAGACCGTCAACGGCCTTCTTACCTGCGCGGACGACGGTAGGCTTCGCCCATCGCCGCCAGAATCTTCCGCTCCCCGCTATACGGCTCTCTTCCGTGAGCCACCAGCATGTTGTCCAGCATCAAAACGTCTCCGGCCTGCCAGGGAAACGACACTGTTTCCTGTCGGTATGCCTGTCGCAGTTCCTCGACCACGGCATCTTCAATCGGCGAGCCGTCTCCGTAGAAAGTGTTATAGGGAAGTTGATGTGCGTCAAACTCCTTCAGGAACAGTTCACGCAGTTTCGGTTCAACGCTTGAGATATGCCAGAAAGCCACGTGATTGAACCAGACCTGAACGCCGAGCTGTGGATGTCTCTCGACCGCCGAGCGCACCTGAATTGTTCTCAGCCGTTCGCCGCCCCGCCACTCATATTCGATACCGGCGCGACGAAAATATTCCTCCGCTTCACTACGTTCGGAGAGATGAAAGGAGTTTTGCCAGGTAGGCCCGAACCCGTCGCCGAAATTGCGTATGAGCAACCAACCTTTCTCGATAAACTTCTCCCTGATTTCAGGCCGGATGCGTTGCAAGACCTTACGCACATCGGCGATGGGAGTTGCGCCGCCGCGCTCGGCAGGTTGCACGCAGAAGAAATACACCTTCAACGGGAAAGTGTTCAAAGTTGACAACTCATTGTGGAGCGCGATGGTTTGGTCGGCGGGAAACTCTGTCGAGGTGTAAATCTTCTCCTTCAACTCCGTCCGGGGTGTGGCGCTCTCCATGTATTGCATCAGTTCGACGCCGGTGGCCGCGATGAATTCATGAAAATCGTCCAGCCCTCTCAAGTTAAAGCCCCTGAAAAGCATAGCCCCATCCCGGTGCAGCGTTTCTTCAATCAATCCACGATGGCTCTCGACCCAGGCCGACAATTCGACACCATCGAACGCCGGCTGCGCGAGACACGGAAGCGTCTCGCCGGGTCGCAAATAACTAAGTTTGACCAAATCTCCCTGAGACAGATTGATTTCCTTCGGCTCGACGGTCTTCCGCCTCGCGCTCCAGTTCTTCTTAACTGCGCCGCTATCAAAGTTCTTCATTGTCCCGTTAACCTTTCAGGGTAGCCGGTGCTCTATCCGAGATATGATGCGCGCCGGGTTAAGCAGGGGCGCAGGAAGGGCGCATCAGTCATCAGACCGGACGCTTCTGTCGCCCTGCTTTCAGCCTCGACGTAAGACGACGTTGCCGGTCACGCCGCTCACGGAAATGCGCGCGCCGCCCTGCCCGAGACGACAGTGATAGCTGGAGGCGCGCGTCTCTGTGAGAGGGACTTGGGGAATGTCGATCACGACCTGGCCGGTAAGATCGGTGATCGAGACATCCGCGTTGAGTTCCTCGGGCACATAGAGTTCGACCGTACCGCTCACGCCGCTGACGCGCAGGCCGCGCTCGTTGAGACGTGCGAGATTGATGATGACGGAACCGCTGACACCGGAAATATCGGTCGCGCCATTCGTCTCCTTCATGATCACCGAACCGCTCGTCCCTGAGATTTGCACTGTGCCGTCGATGCGACCGATGCTGACCGAACCGCTCACGCCAGCCGAAGTGAAACTGACCTGACGCGGCAGTTTGAGCAAGACGTAATGATTGACCCGGACACTACGCGGGCGGCGGGATTCATCGTCCACAGGCTCTATAACGAGGCCGGTGGGCGTCTGCTCAATTCTAATCTTACGCCAGTCGAGATCGGTTTTGATTCTGGCCGAGCGGATGACGTGGACTTCAGCCACGTCGCCGTCGGCGCTCTCGACTTCGACCGGCCCGCTAATCCTTGAAACTTCGATCCGATCCCCGGGAGTGAGATTGAAAGTTTGATGAATCTCGTCGTGCTCGTAGTTGTCGGACGAGTGGGGTTGATCTGGTTGCGGGTTGGTATTCAGGAAATTCAGTGCGCGCTCGATCATTGAAACAGCATTTGAGACCGAAAATATTGAGTTGCCACTCATATACTGAAACCTCCTCCGGGTCGTCATGGATGTTGCCGGTGGCCGGCGCGCTTCCCTTGCGGAGATGTGCGCCGGCACTATTCGTTGAAGACTTCTGCGGGGTCTGCTGGCCGGATGTCGGCGGATGAATCTTTCCCCTTCCGGAATTATGCAGATTCAGGCTGCGGGGAGAGGATATGTCCTCGTCGGGCGGACGGGGCAGCGTAACTTCACGCCTGACCCTCCATCTTCTTTCTGAGGCTGAGAGGTCGCATGTCAGTCCAGACTTCCTTGATGTAGGCCAGACATTCTTCCTTAGTCCCACTCTTCCCCGCATCGTTCCAACCGAGCGCGTTCTCGCGGTCGGCAGGCCAGATGGAATACTGTTCTTCATGGTTTACCACTACTTTGTAGATCGTATTATCTTCTCTCTCTTCGCTGCTCATAAGCTCTCCTTTATCGACTGTGTTTTGGCATTGCATAGACGGGGCGACAACGTTTTTTACGCCCTGCCCGTAGATGGCTGTGGGTGGACGGCTCCGGCGTCGAAGTCTCTCAGTCGAACGACTGTGGAACTTCGACCAGAGCGCGTTTGACGGGGGCGGCAATTATCTCGCCCGGTTGAAGTTTGCCGTAATCCAGTTTGATGACGCGGTCGGCCACATGATAGTAGCGGTCGTCATGGCTGATCACGATTATCGCCTTCCCTTTAGCTTTCAGTTCGGGCAACAATTGGTGATAGAAAATTTCCTTAAAGAACGGGTCTTGATCGGCTGCCCACTCGTCGAAGAGGTAAACGGGGCGGTCTTCGAGATAGGCGGTCAGCAGGGCGAGCCGCTTGCGCTGTCCCTGTGAGAGGTCAATGGTGGAGAGCGTGCCCTCTTCCACTTTCACCTTATGCTCCAGTTGCAGTTGCACGAGATAGTTGCGTGCGTTCGCATCGAGATGTATTGAGTCCAGGCCGAATAGACTTTCGAACAGGTAGAAGTCGGAGAAGACGACCGAGAACAACTGCCTGTATTGTTCGCGCGTTTCGTCTGTGACGAGTTTCCCGTCCAGATAAACCTCTCCCTCTTCGGGAACGTAGAGGCCGAGCAGGAGTTTCGCCAGCGTGGTTTTTCCGCTGCCGTTGCCGCCGGTGATGAATAACAGTTCACCGGCCTCAAGCTTGAGATTGATAGGGCCGAGGATAAACCCACCGGGTTCGCCCTCTCGATGGTAGGTATGCGTGACTCCCACCAGTTCCAGATTCTGCCACGAAGCAGTGGCTTCCAACTGCCGCGCGGTCTCCCCGCTCGCGGCCACACTTTCGTGCAACGTCAACCCCATCTTCTCGACCTTCCGCATCGCCACCGAAGCGGTCGCAAAGGTTGGAATTAATGTCAGGATCATCTGCAAGGGCGTCATCATGTAAAGAATGACGAGGGTATATCCGATCAGTGTTTGAGTATTAACCCCGGACAGGCTATCAGTGGCGAAGAGAATCAGGCCGATCAGAATGAAGAACAAAGCTTGCCCCCAACTGTTCGCCCCGACAAACATCAGATGGCCTGTCACCGCATGTCGGCGCAGCGCAGCGGCGGTGGGATACAGAGCCTTGGAGAGAAAAGCTTCGCGGCGATCATGATGGAGTTTCAGCTCCTTAACACCGGACGTGACCGCCTGAAAATGGTTGAACAGCTTATCCCATTGCTCACGCACGGCGTTATATGCTCGCGTGCCCCTCCTTAAAGGTATGAGGTAGCTCAACGAGCCGACGACCATGAAGCCGAGCACGCCTAACAGAATCGGCCGCGACAGCCACCCCAGATAAATCAAACATCCGGCCACAATCGAGATGTGCAAACTGAGAATCGGAATATTGACCAACGTGTTGCCGATAGTCGGCACATCATCCGTCAGCGTCGCCAGCAGGCGATGCGTCCCCAACTCTTCCAAACGGCGTAACGGGGCGGAGAGGATTTGTCGGCTCAAACGGACACGCAATTCCAGCATTGCCCGCGAAGACAGGTTGATCAGCATTACCTCGGACACGAACCGGCTGACGGGCAACAGGAAACAGAGCCCGAAGAAGATGATGACAAACTGTTTCGACGAGGGCGCGCCGCTGCTCAACGAATGATTGATCATTGCGAGCAGCGCGGCATTACTGCCGCCGCTAATGACACTCACGAGGACAATCAGCCCCATCATGAGAGGAGCATGCTTGACGGCACGGGCATTTTGCGAAAGAAAGCGGATGAGGCCGGTTGAGCTGTTCTTCATTAAGTTACTCTTTCTCTGCTCTATTGATACAGTCTGCTAATTGTTCGGCGAGGCTTCTCACGTGAGGCTCGCGGACGATTGTAAAGTGGCTGCCGGGAACCCTGTGAATCTCGACTTCGCCGGAAGTCAGCGCGCCCCAGCCCATCGTCTCATCCGGCGCTTCCGAGTCCTCCCGCTCCGCGGCGCTGAGAAGGGTCAACGCAAACGCCGACGGCTGTGGCCGGTAGCTCTGCATGGCCTGCACGTTGATCTTGAATACTTCAAAGAGCCTTCGCGCCTGAGCGAGTTGAACGTCCTGCGGAACTATTCCCTCGACAATCGCCCGTTGCAGCACGTAGCTCAACAACTCTTCCGAATTGAGTCCGGCGAGTTCATCCGCCGAAAGCTTCAAACTATCAACTGACAGACCGAGATCGCGCGCAAAGTTAGTGAGCAACGTGATCTCATCGAACGGCGCGTCGTCCTCGACAGGTTGCATCGGTTTCGCATCCATCAAGGCCAATAGAGACACCTGCTGCCCCTGCGCTTCCAACTGCTGCGCCATCTCATATGCGATGACGCCTCCCATCGACCAACCGCCCAACAGGTATGGGCCATCCGGCTGGACGGTGCGGATCGCCCCGATGTAGTAAGCAGCCATCTCTTCGATCCGCGTATGCGGAACTTGATTTTCATCCAGACCGCGTGCCTGTAATCCATAGAACGGCCGCTCAAGCCCCAAATGATTTGCCAGCTCCTTATAACAAAGTACGTTGCCGCCACCGGGGTGAACACAGAAGAAAGGCAGCCCGTCGCCCCTCGGTTGGATACCGACGAGCGCGGGCGCACCATTGTCGTGGGAGCGCTCGCGCAACAGGCTCGCCAGTTTCTCGATGGTCGCTCCCTGGAACACCGATGCCAGAGGCAAATATTGACCCAGGCTCGTCTGGATTCGAGCCATCAACCGCACAGCCAGAAGCGAATGTCCCCCCAGCATAAAGAAGTCATCGCGCACCCCGACAGGTCTGACATCTAAAAGCTCTTCCCAGATGTGCATCAGTTGGAGCTCAACCACATCTCTCGGCTCAATCAAACTCTCCTTGCCTCTCTCCACTTCAATCTCTATGGCCTGCAAAGCGCGGCGGTCAACCTTGCCATTAGGCGTCAGCGGCAGCTCTTCCACCTCTACCACCCACTGCACCTGCATGTACTCCGGCAATCTCTCCCGCAGGTACTCCTTCACCTCCCCGCCTGTCACCTCACTCCCCGCTTCCTTCACCACATAGGCAGCGAGGCGCTTGTCTCCGCGCTCGTCCTCCCTGACCAGCACCACTGCTTCCCTGATGCCTGAGTGTCCCACCAGCACGGCTTCTACCTCTCCGACCTCGATACGGAAGCCGCGCACCTTAACTTGCCCATCCCGACGCCCGACGAACTCCAACTCTCCGCCTGCACGCCACCGCACCATATCGCCTGTCCGGTACAGACGCGCGCCTGCCTGCTCGCTATAGGGATGCGGGACGAACTTCTCGGCAGTGAGTTCGGCACGGTTGAGGTAGCCACGCGCCAGCCCGTCGCCGCCGATGTACAACTCTCCGACTACGCCGACCGGCACGACCTGCATCTGCTCGTCCAGCACAT
>DASQDV010000885.1:0-17989 GCA_035633995.1 Pyrinomonadaceae bacterium
AGACCTCAAGCATCCCGCTCACTCTTCGTCCTCCTCCTGTTGTTATGTCACTCCACCTTCGTCGTGGCTGCGGCGCGCTGGACGGAGGCGGAAGCCAACGAATGGTACAGGCGGCAGCCGTTCCTCGTCGGCAGCAATTACAACCCCGCGACCGCGATCAATGAACTGGAGATGTGGCAGGCCGACACCTTCGACCCCAAGCGCATAGACCTCGAACTCGGCTGGGCTGAGGCTATCGGCATGAACACGATGCGCGTGTACCTGCACGACCTCCCCTTTAAGCAAGACCCGGAAGGCTTCAAGCGGCGCATCGAAGAGTTTCTACGGATCGCCGATAAGCACAAGATTCGCCCGATGTTCGTCCTGTTCGATTCATGCTGGGACCCGTTTCCCGTCGCAGGCAAACAGCGCGACCCGCGACCCGGCGTGCACAACTCCGGCTGGATGCAGTCGCCCGGGAAGGTCGCGCTCGAAGACCCGGCGGAGTATCCGCGTCTGGAAGCCTACGTGAAAGGAGTCGTCGGCGCGTTCAGGCAAGACAAGCGAGTTCTCGCGTGGGACATCTGGAACGAACCGGACAACATGAACGACCCCGCCTACATCAGTCTGGAGCCGAAGAACAAGGTCGAACTCGTGCTCGCCCTGTTGCCGCAGGCGTTCCAGTGGGCACGCGAGGCGGGCGCGACGCAGCCGCTCACCTCCGGCGTGTGGAAGGGCGGCGACTGGTCGAACCCGCGCGAGCTTGGGGCGATGGAAATCACGCAACTCCACCTCTCCGACATCATCTCGTTTCACAACTACGACGACGCGGAAAGTTTCGAGCGGCGCATCAAGCAGCTACAGCGTTACAACCGCCCCATTCTCTGCACCGAATACATGGCGCGCGGCAACGGCAGCACGTTTCAGGGCAGCCTGCCCATCGCCAAACGCTACAACGTCGCGGCGATCAACTGGGGACTCGTGCAGGGCAGATCGCAGACGCACTTGCCGTGGGATTCGTGGCGGCGTCCTTACATTGATCGGGAACCTGCGGTCTGGTTCCACGAGGTCTTTCGCACCGACGGGACGCCATACCGCGCCGAAGAGGTGGAACTCATCAAGCGACTCACGGGCAAAGTTCAACCTGCGCGAAGCAATAAACAGATCGTCCAACCGGTAGCGGCGAGCGTGGCCTCCGGCAAGTAGCAATCGGCCACCTGTTTCAGTTAGACCTTTTGCAGTAGACCTTTCACACATTCTCCGCTCACATCTCAAGTCGTGAAGCGCGCCCACGCTCTCCTATTGACACGCGATAGGTCTCCCTCTACACTCGCCTCCTATTGCCTGTCTATAGGAGACCCATGAAGAATACTAAGGCCGATTTGTTGCAGGGAACTCTCGAACTGCTCGTCCTGCGCTTGCTTCGCTCCGGCCAGTTAAACGGCTGGGACATCATGCAGCGAATACAACTGGTTTCCGGCGAGGTGCTGAGCGTGACGCCGGGTGCGCTCTATCCGGCTTTGCACCGGTTGGAGGAACGCGCGCTGATCGCGTCTGTGTGGGGGGCTTCGGAAAACAACCGGCGCGCGAAGTTCTATCGTCTCACCGCGCGGGGGCGGAAACAGCTTGAAGCCCAACGCGAAACGTGGGAGCGCTTCTCCAGCGCCATCGACGCCATCCTGCGAAACGCTTGAACGGAGGTGGCAGGTTGATGGGCAAGCTTATCAGGCGTTTGCGCGCACTGTTCCGCAGCGCCGAGTTGGATCGCGAGTTGGACGAGGAAATGCGCTTCCATCTGGAGCGACAGATCGAGTTGAACATCGAGGGTGGGATGAGTCCTGCGGAGGCGCGTCATGCGGCGCTCAGCAGTTTCGGCGGAGTGGAACAGTCAAGAGAACTGTGTCGTGAGGCGCGAGGCACGAGGCTCGTCGAAGACCTCCGGCAAGATTTGCGCTATGGCTTGCAGATGCTGCGTAAGAACCCGGCATTTACGCTCGTGGCGGTGCTCTCGCTCGGTTTAGGCATCGGACTCAACACCACCGTTTTCAGTTTCATCAACTCGCTGATGTTCCGGCCTCTCCCGCTCCCTGAAGCTGAGAGGCTCGTGCGGATACAGGACGATAATATCCCGGCCTATTCAGACTATCTGGCCTTCCGTGATCGCGCGGACACGTTCGACGGATTAGCGGCTTATGATTTCGACAACTTCAACCTGCTCTCGGGCGCGAGCAGCGGGCGCGTCGGCGTGGTTAAAGTCAGCGGCAATTATTTTGAAGTCCTGAAGGTGAGGATGGCTCTCGGTCGCCCGTTTTCTCCGGAGGAAGACAGGCCGGGCGGGCAGCCGGTGGCCGTTCTCAGTTACGGGCTGTGGCAGAGCCGCTTCGGCGGTGATCAAAAGATTGTGGGCAAGTCTTTCATTCTCCAGAGAGAGGCTTTCACGATCATCGGAGTCGCGCCGCAGGAGTTTCGCGGGGTGGCCTTAGGATGGCGGCACGACCTGTGGATTCCCATTGCGACGGACGCGAGGCTGCACCCTGAAAATAACCTGCCCGGGAACCCGGACAGTTATCAGGTCAGAGTCATCGGCAGACTGAAACACGGGGTGGAACTCGCACAGGCACAAACGGTCGTCAAAACCATCGCCGCCACACAGGACAAGATCACCAAAGTCAGACTCTTCACCGATTCACCGGACGGACAGCCGCCCACGCCGAGCGCGTTGCTTCCGGCCACTCTGCTCGAAATAAGTCCGCGTGATCGCGAGCAGGCATGGCTCGGCGTCTTCGGGGTCATGGCCGTGATGGGCTCTGTGTTGCTGGTGGCCTGCGCTAACGTGGCGAATTTGCTGCTCGGCAGAGCCGCGAAGCGGCGGCGGGAAATCGCCATCCGCCTCGCGCTGGGCGCAGGCCGCAGGCGCATCATTCGACAACTTTTGACGGAGAGCCTTCTCCTGTCGCTCGTCGGAGGCGCACTCGGATTGCTGCTGGCGCGTTGGGCTGCGGACATCCTGCTGTCAATACTGCCGCGCGTGGCTCCGCGAGAAGACGCGACAATTTTTCTCGACCTCAGCCTCGACCGGCGCATACTCCTGTTCACAGTGCTGCTCTCTTTCGTCACCGGCATAGCTTTCGGCCTCGTCCCCGCGCTCCAGACCTCGAAGCCCGATGTGATGTCGGCGTTGAAGGACGAGACGCCGATGCCCGCCGGACGCGGTCGGCGCTTCACCTTTCGCAACGCGCTCGTGGTCACACAGGTCGCCGTCTCGTTTTTGCTCCTGATACCGTCGGGGCTGTTAATCAGAAATATGCGGCTCGCGCAATCTTCCGATTACGGTTTCCCGACCGGGCAACGCTACGTGATGTCGGTTGATCTGGAGGGACTCGGCTATGACGAGACCCGGCAGCGTTCGTACAGAAGTGCTCTGCTTGAGAGCATACGCGCCGCGCCGGGGATACGTTCAGCCACCCTCGCAGACATCGTTCCGCTCAGCGGCGTCAACATGATCATCGGGCTGGAAGTTGCGGGCGAATCTGCGGGCGCGAGCGCGCAGGAGGATGTTTTCACAGACAACAGTAGATCGCTGTACGTGCTCGACCAGCCCGGCTCGCTTTATTTGAACAGCGTGGAGACGGGATATTTTGAGACGATGGAAATACCGCTCGCGCGCGGGCGGGATTTTACGGAGCGCGATGACGAGTCGAGCCCCGACGTGATCATCGTCAACGAGACGCTGGCTCGCCGCCTCTCGCCCGACGGCAACGCGCTCGGCAAACAGTTGGTTGAAAGAGACCCGTTTAATAAGAAGCACAGATTGATGGAAGTCGTCGGCGTGGTCAGAGACACCAAATACCTCTGGCCTACGGAGAGGCCGCGTTACTTCGCCTACCGTCCGCTCAGGCAGGCCACGCCGGGGGCGGTCTCTTTAATCGTCCGCAGCGACGGCGACCGGCAGGCGCTCACAAACAGCATCCAACGCATCGCCGGATCACTCGATACGAACGTACCCTTCAACGAAGTTTTGACTTTAGGGGAGATCATAGACGCTCACGTCGGATCGTCTAAAGTGCTGATCTGGCTGGCGGGCTTATTGGGATTTCTGGCAACCGCGCTGGCTTCCATCGGCCTCTACGGCGTGACGGCCTACGCCGTCAGCGGTCGAACCAAAGAGATCGGGATCAGGATGGCGCTCGGAGCGAAGGGCAGTAACGTGCTGCGTTTGATCCTGTTCGAGGGGCTGGCTCTGATCTTGACGGGCATCCTCATCGGCCTCTTGCTCTCCATCGTCGGGACGCGGGCGATGGGAAGTCTGTTGTACGGAGTCTCGCCCACAGACCCGCTGACCTTCATCGGCGTCGCCGCGCTCCTCACGCTGGTGGCGCTCGTAGCCTGTTACGTCCCGGCGCGCAGGGCGACGAAGGTTGACCCGTTGGTGGCGTTGCGTTATGAGTGAAATGTATTGTCGCCCTCGCGGGATTCTAACTTTTACCTCACGAAAGCTCCGCCGACGGGTCGGCTGTACCATAACGTACAGCCGAAGCCGTGAGATTTTCCCAAAGATGCCGGTTGAAGTTTAAAAGTTTGAAGTTAAAAAAAGAGGCGTGCCCGCCGCGCGGCGGCCACGCATATCAAGGGGAGGGAAACTGATGACGGAAGACCCGAAAGAGCAGGGGGCGAAGCCGCCCTTCAAGGAGCAGCCGCAGGACGTGCCGGGGCTGGAAGCGGAGATGAGCCCGAAACCGGACTACGGAGCCGATTCTTACAGGGGGCACGGGCGGCTCGAAAACAAGGCGGCTCTCATCACCGGCGGCGACAGCGGCATCGGACGCGCCGTGGCCGTTGCCTTCGCACGCGAGGGCGCAGACGTGCTTATCTCGTACCTCGCGGAAGAGGAGACGGATGCGCAGGAGACGGCGCGTGCTGTCGAGGATGCGGGGCGCAGGTGCGTCGCCGTCGCGGGCGACATTCAGGACGAATCACACTGCCGCCGGTTGGTCGCGCGCGCCGTAGAGGAGTTCGGGCGGCTCGACGTGCTCGTCAACAACGCCGCTTTCCAGATGACGCGCGGCGGCATCGGAGAAATTTCTTCCGATGAGTTCGACCGCACCTTGCGCACCAACGTCTATGCGATGTTCTACCTCTGCAAAGCCGCTTTGCCGCACCTCAAAGAAGGAGGCTCGATCATCAACACCGCGTCCATTCAGGCGTACCAGCCGTCGCCCGAACTGCTGGCCTACGCGACCACCAAGGGCGCCATCGTCACCTTCTCGAAGGCGCTGGCCGAAGAGGCTATGAAGCAGGGCGTGCGCGTCAACGTCGTCGCGCCCGGCCCGGTCTGGACGCCGCTGATACCCTCGACGATGCCGCACGAGAAGGTGGAGAGCTTCGGGGAGGACACGCCTGTGGGGCGGCCTGCGCAACCGGTCGAACTCGCGCCCGTCTACGTCTTCCTCGCCTCGCAGGAGTCAAGCTACGTCTGCGGCGAGGTCATCGGCGTGACGGGCGGCAAGCCGCTGCCGTAACGAGCGGCGCGATCCGCAAACCGGTGAATGTTGCGCGAACTACCGGGAAATATCTTTCACGCCCCGACCGCTGTGCAACACAAAACGCGCGCGGCGGGTGATGAGAAAAGTTATGCCCGTCGCGTTATTGCCGCACAAACGCTCGACGTGCGCCGGTTGATGCAAAACCTGACGGAGCACGACTTGTGTGCGCCGCTGATGCTGTTTCTACCGGCGCGCTTTATGGTTTGGTGTGAGCTTTATTGAAGGTCTGCAACATGGAGCGTAGTGTTTTCGCTTCCCAAATAAGGAGCACGCCGGACAGCGCCAACACTACGACGTTCATCGTCGTCGCGCCGAGCAGGCCGAGAGGGTGGGGCGGGACGGCTTCTGCGTATAACTGATAAAAAGGCGGCGCAGATAACATCTCCAGTATGGGTCGCGAAGCCAGGTACCAGATCACGTAGCCGATATTCGTGACTACAAGCGCGAGGAGCGAAATCAACAACCCTGCTACATTCCGAATCAACAACCCGGCCACACTCACCAAGAGGCAGAACTCAATTATCAACAGAAAAGGCGGAACGGCGTGTAAGATTAAGGATTCGACTTCGTGGGCTCTGGCAAACTCTGCGATTAAAGTATAGGTGTGCAATAGCAGGGCTAGACTTGCTACCCCAAAAGCAAAGTAGAAATCTTTGGAATGCGGATCGGGCAGGGGGATTGCCAGCCTCTTATTCAATCCTGCTTCAATCATGCACATGCTCCGGCGGTAAATGAATGCGAGCGCCAACCTGTACCGACTCCGCATATCATACGCCTCGCCGATCTCAAGGTAAACCTCCTGCGTAGGCTTCAACGGCTGAGAGGTCAGACGACGAGACACGCCGCGTCCAGGTCTGACGCGGCGTGTCTCACAAAGCGCGAAGCCTGATGCCCTGACGGATGAAACGAACGCTCCCGCCTGTGCGGCGACAGCCGGTTGCCGGAGATTCATATTCAGGGCGTCGCGCCTGACCCACACGGCACAATTAACGACAGGCGTTCATTATTTTGTCGTAGTGTTCGAATCCCGCGAGGTCGTGCTGGAAGAAGCCCAACCAGCCGGGGGTCGAAGGCTGTCCTCCTGCGTGGATCAACTCATGTGTCAAGACGTCGCTCAGGGCGAGCCTGCTAAACCAGAACGATTCCCCGAAAAATGCCGAGTCATGTATGAAGATGCGCGGTCGCCCGTCAGTGGTCAGCCGGATGCCGGAACGGACGGCGGGAACGGTGCCCGCCTGCGCCCGCCCGGTACTGAATTCCGCCCTGTAAATGCTACGGGTCTTATTGGACACAAGCCCCAGGTCTTCGGCTTCGTGTGTGTATAAATCTCCGAAATGATGAATAACGATGCCGGATTCGGTGGCGAGACGTAACGGGCTTCGGAGTCCGGCTTCGTCGAACGCTTCGGTGCAAGGTCGTGTGAACTTGGCGGCCAGTTCTTTATATATTGCCCGTTCCCCGTCCCAGCCGAAGCTGTTGATCTCGATTCCTGCATAGACCGACGCATCAATTGGCTCTACAAGAATGATGGTCATGCTGCACGGGAATAACAAAGAGACGACAAGCGCGCTCGCCAGAACGAAGCACAAGAAGCTTTTCCAATCACTGTTCATGCTCATAAGTAAATCCTCCCTCTCGTTCGCGCGCCCCACGCGAGCCGCCAGGCCGTACTCGTTCAACTCACGTGGAAACGCGCCCCGTCTGGGTCGAGGCTGTAAACTTGTGCCCGCGCTTCTTGCCGCATCCTCCTTTGTTCCGTAAAATGCAGAAAGAGCCTGGCGGGCTGCTCGTTAGAACAGCTCGACGGACTAGAGTTGCGGGCGGATCGAGACTTTGACCGGTTGCTGATCCGCCCGTAATCCTTTTCAATCGTTAATCTAGCCTGAATAACCTCGTTTCTTTTTCCGCCGCCCCGGTTCCCTGCTGTTCAACCCGGGTTTCGGCTGCCTCGCCGATCACCTGAACGTCTGCCGTCGTGCCTCTTGAAAATCCGTCAAGAGTGTTGCCCGCGAAATATCTCGCATTGCTCGTGTCATTCTCGGAGCACCCGACATCCTTTATAAGTAGGAGTCGGTTCTGGGTGAAGAGTGTGACATGGATGTGGCCGGAATATGTTTCTCCGCTGTTGTGTGCCACCGCCAGCGGCGCAGAACTATGAGTGGTATCGCGCCGGACGGACGAGCGTGGGTGATGCATGTGAAAATAGAGCAGGTTGTTGTCGTCGCCGCTCTTGATGCTCACGCGCAGTTCTCGACACCCGTCTTCTGCGTGACGGCATAACATGTCGTCTACCTTGACGTGACCTCCCATGAGTGCGGTCACCCGCGTGGCCTTTAGTTCGTTGCCGTCCCTCGTTCGTCCCCTTTTATCGCTTCCCGTCGTGTCGCCGCTTTCAACCCCGCCCGCCTCTTCGGCGCAGTCAATACAGAACTCGATGCCGTTCGCATCCCCGCGCGCCTCTTGTGCGAACGCGGGATAGATGACGGGCGCGCTGCCCTGCCTCTGTGCAAACGCCTGTGGCTCGGCCATCAACCGGTTCGGAGCGGCCTGCCGCCCGATGAGCCAGCTCGATATAACGGAAACTACGAGACACTCAACAACGAGCAGAAACGCCAGCCGCCTGCCGAAAGACGACTGGAACGCGCCGGTCGGCGTCGGGAAGCCGTCGCCGTTGCGCATTGTGTTGGCCGCGAGCGTGAGATTGCCGGTTGTCACAGGCATCCCTGCGTCTTCTACCTCTTCGGCCTGCGCGGTCGTGAAGCCTGCATGGACTCGGACGCAATCCGAAGACTCGTCTTCCGCCATCATCAGGGTGAACGTGCGTCCGAGTCCGAGGTTGAATTGTCTTTTCCCGGTCCAGTTGGAGTAAGTGCGGACAATCGGGAAGAGGGGCGTGTCGTGTTTATCATGGACGACAAACTCAAGCACCAACCTGTCCGAGCGGTTGAAAGTGTAAAATACGGATGCTCGTCCCTCCGTCGGGTCGCGCACCTGATACACCTGGCGCGGAAGTTCATCCTCCTCCACGTCGAGAGGAAATCGCTTCACGATCAGGCTGATCTTCCCGATGAATTCAGGTTGCTGTAGAAACTCTCGATACCTAGCCACTTCTTTTTCAATTCTTGCGGCCACCACTTCGTAGTCCTCGCCGCGAAAGTTCGCGGCCATGCGTAACACCAGAATCGCTTCGTGTAATCTGGAATTATCATCCCAGAGATCAATAGAGCGCGTGCCGCTGCTTCGGCATCTCCAGACGGCATTGCGCACCCGGTTTAAATACGTGCGTAAGAATCCGCGCCACCAATGTTCCACCTCGCCATTTAAGCTCGTACTTGGCATGTTGGTTCTCCTTCTATGTTTGAAGTTGGATTTACTGAAGCGACTCCCCGAATAACCACCCGCGCTGCGGCATGACGGCGGCGGCGGCGGGAGGCAGAAACACCCACCGCCGCAACAAGTTCCGTGCAGCGGCGGGAAGATGTATGCGACTTAATCGAAACTACTTGCCCTTTCTTCTCGGCACTATCAGGCCGAGCATGTGGGCAATTCTTTGCTTGTTGCGCTTAACCCCTTGTCGAATGGTCTGCGGGGCGCGCTTTGTCTGTTCTGCGATCTCTTGATAACTGGCGCCCGTGCCGCGTAAGTACAGTTCCTGTCTTTGCACCGGATTGCTGACGATGCCTAAAGATTTCGCGACGAGTTCCTTCATCTGAAATAGCTCTTCGGGATTGTGGGGAGAGATGCCGACTGCTTGCCTGGTGCGCGGTCGGTCTTCTTCCGTCTTCAGGGGAGTGTCGACAAGCTGCTCGAAATAATTTCTGTATTTACACTCCTTGCAGTTGAAGCATTTGTTTCGCACCTCGTGCCAGACGAGCTTGTACAACACCTTCGACTGGTCAATAGCGCCCGGGATGTGAAGTATGATTTGCTCCCCGGCGAATTCAGCCCGCCCCTCGCCTCTGAGATTCCTGTCAACCAGAAATTCCGTCACCGCGTCCGTGCCGCACTGTTCGGGGTAGGTGCACCCGAATCTCCGGCTGCACTTGCTCGCGAATTTACACAACGCGGGGAACAGGGTGCTCAACTCTTCGACCTGACAGCCCTGTGTCTCACTCAGCGACATACGTTTAACTCCTTATCTGTCGCTTAATCACCATCGAGCCGACTCCTCGAAGGGATTAATCGGCAAGCGTTTCCGACTCTTCAGGCAAGCGAGGAAGTATTTCGGGCTGTCACCTGCGGCGAGTCGCCTGAATGACCCGAGCGAAGGCTCGCAGGCGATAGCATTTAGTCACACGTCGACGCTCCCTTTACCTGTTTGAAGACCCCTACGGATGAAAATGTGACAGGCTATTAAGTTTTTTAATCAGTCCGGTGGCGCAGTGAGTGAACCTTGCGACGCTCAAATTCAGTGTTAAAAGGACGGGCATTTGGCCTGTCGCCGGGCGGTCTGGAAAGAGAGTCTGTACGATAGGCGTCGCGCGGCGCGTTCATTGCGTCGGCGGCTATCGGAAAATTTTCGGGCCTTGTTTGCGCGCATTACCCTTAGAGAATTTTATTGCTATTACGGTAGAGACTCTGTGAATCAGCATCCGGGCGGTAAAACGACATTTCGCCAGGAGTCTCCCGGCAGCACTCCTGATCGAGCTGACAAGCGTTCGGGGAGCGTTCGGAGGTGAGGCTTTGATGGCTTCCTCAATGTGTTGCTTATAGAACGAGAGCACTATCGGATCGATAGGTGGGATTCGAGGATGCTGTTTGCGGTTTTTACTTTGGTCTTCCATCAGGCGTCCTCCCTCATGCGTTAAAGCTGAATGCTTTCCCGCTCGTACAGTGGTGCGGAACCGGGTTCTTGCGGATACCGGAGGCTGCGAGATCAACCTCCGGTTTCCGCAAATCTACGACGAACCCTCGCCAGTTAATGTTGGACGTTGGAAGAAATGGTGGGGCAGTAGCCGCCCCATTTATGACTTGTGAGTGTTCAGGCGGATTCGGTTAACGCGGAAAACACTATTGATTTCCGCTGTGAAGACGAGGTATAAAACCTTAGGCGCCTGAACGCCTAGCTCGAGACCTTAACGACTGCTCAACCCTGCCACAGGTCAACTAGCCGTCGTTAAGGTCTTGAATTTTTTGGTCACGTTTCCCCCAGCGTGCATACTACCCTCAATCCTCATTTTTGGAAATAGGCTAGTTATTTATACTGCAAACCGCAATATAAACTTTCTCGAAATTATCCATTGTTAAACGGTTACCTGTTTGTTATATTGCAGTCGTTTCATTTGCCTCACTGCCAGGTACGCCTAATCTGCCCACCACGAGAGGATGGTCTTATGTCTAAAACAAAAACTTCCCGGCGGCCTTCGACGGCGAAAAGCGGGCTACAGAGAGTTCAGGCCGAACCGCTGCGCGCAGGCGTTGAAGGGGCGGGTGTAGCCGCGAACGGCTTCGCTCCGGGTGCAGACGACGAGGCTCGATCAACTTTGGCCTTAGTCTCTCCCGACGCTCTGACCGAAGAAGAACTCATGGAGTATCTGGGACGGCTGCAAGAGCGCGCGCATCAAGAATTGAGCAAGCCTTTTATGACGTGGGCTGACTTCACCCGGCGTTTGGGTCAGATCAAGCGCGCCTGCAAGCGCGGGTGCTTTGACTCTCAACTGCGCGCCGTGACGACGAATCTTTATGCGTATCTGAAAGAGGTCAAGACCGAAAGCCTGTCTAAGGAAGACCTCCCTCTTTACTGGAAGGGTCGCAGCGTACTCTACGAATTGAATGACATCTTTCATCTGGACAACTCAGACTTAATTAACCAGTGGACTTACGATGATGGGGAGCGTATCTACGATGAACTCGAAGGGCTGAAAGGCAAATGGAAGACGCGCGGCGCACGCAACGAGGTTGACTATCAACTGGTAAAAGAAAAGATAATATTCTGTACTTATTATGCCCACGAGCTGAAGCGGCGCAACGATACCGACACGTGCTTGAAGCGCCTGCAAAGTCTCTTGGACTTTGTCACCAATGAAGTGAAAACAGAAGACGTGCGCTGCCTCGGCACCAGAGCGAATCTTTGCTATCACCTCGGCGCCGTTTATCGTCTGCTGGAACAGCATGACGATGGAGAGTCTATGTATGCTCAGGCTATAGAACTATATTACGAGCGCAAAAAGAGGCGTCCCGCAAATGATCACGACGATCATTCGTTCACAACCCGCCGGATAGCCATGTGCATAGGTCTCGGTTTCGGCTGGCAGAACCTGACTCGCGGTTATCTGCGCCGCGCCGAGAATGCACTCGCCGCTGCGCGTTCGATGCTGGCTAATAGTTCTGACCCGGTGGTTCCTCCCTACATTGAATTGCTTTACGGAACGATCAGAAGATGCCGCGCGGGGAACAATGAAGTTGAAATCAGGGGAGCCATCGAAAGTCTCCAGCAAGCGCGTATAGCTTTCAAAAACCATAATCACAGCCGGTATGAGGCTCGTGCCAGTTGGGAATTAGCTTTGTGCTTTAACCTGGTCAAAGATTTTGACGAGGCCGAAACACACCTCGCAGTGGTGGAAGCCTATGCCAGAAAACAGGGACACCTCACCGTTGTCGAAGACAATGCCGAGAAACAGGGCGACTTAAAGTGGCTGGCGAATGTCCACTGTCTGCGCAGTCGTATTCATCGTGGGCGGGAGCTTTACCAGCAGGCTTTGGAGGAAGCCGAAGTAGCCTGCAACATTGCTAAAGACAGTAAGCATCTGCTACCCGAAGTCGATGCCTTGATCACGAGGGGCGAAGCGAACTTCTATCTCTCGGAAGCTACAGACCAGCAGGATAGCGGTTATGATAAAGCCCGCGCAGATTTCGAGACCGCCTTGCAGATGCTGCAAAAGCAGGAAGTCTCGGCGGGCGGCATAGGTCAAACGTTGAACCCCAAAATCGCCTCCGTTTGTGCGCTGCGCATCGCTCAATGCTTTGCCCGGACGGGTGAAGAAGCAAAAGCCAAAAGTCATTTTGCGGAGTGGGAGCTTGTCAGTTTGAGCATTGAACACGGGTGGGTTCAGGATTTAGCCCGCGAAGTACAAAATGAGATCAAAAAAATGTCGGAATCCTTCACCATCTCGGCCAGGGATTGTTCCAAGTGGAACTATTCGAAGCAGGTCAGGAGGCTCCGAACCTGGCTCTACACTCGTGCGATGAATCAGACGAACTATAACTGGGCTGAGGCTGCCAAATTGATCGGGGTCGAGCGCGCGACATTGTATCAATGGCGGTATCCGGCCAATCAACGCGTTCAGCGCGCTCGCACAACCAAGAGGAAGGAACCTGACCTGCCGAAAAAGGAGGCGCAGATTTCATAATCGGGTGTAGGTTGTGCCTGCTCACGGGCGGAAGGTCAGTTCCGGCCTCGGGCACGTCAGAGAGCGGTTGAGCGATTTTTCAGGGACATCGAACGATTCTATGGCCGACGTGTTCATCAGTTATGCCAGCGGAGACCGGGAGCGAGCGCACAAGATGGCGAGCGCTCTTGAGGCGCGCGGCTTGAGTGTGTGGTGGGACCGCAAGCTCATCGTAGGCCAGTCTTATGATCAGGTCATCGAGCAGGAACTGGAGATCGCCAGGAGTGTGGTTGTGTTGTGGTCGAAGGACGCAGTCCTGTCCGAGTGGGTCAAGAATGAGGCTGCCGTCGCAGCGGAACGAGGCATACTGGTGCCGGCGCTCATCGACGACATTAAATTACCGCTTGAGTTTCGCCGCAGGCAAACCGCAAATCTGGTCAACTGGAACGGTGATCCGTCGCATAGCGGATTCCTGGCACTGTGCGACGGCATCGCGCTCAAGGCCGCCGATGCCGGAACTGCTTTGCCGCGCCAGACCGGTCGTCCCGCATCATCCGGATTCCGCCTAACCCGCCCCTTGATTCTGAGCGCCGTCGCGGTGCTCGCCATCGCGTCTGCGGCGGGAGTTTATTGGGGATTGATGCGTGAGACGCAACCGTCGGTTTCCAACGAAGTGGGAACGGTTTCCAACGAAGCGAAAACATCCGGGGCGACGGAGTCAGTCGAAACAGCCGACATAGCCGACTCGGTGGCCGGAACTTACTACGGCGATGTCGTCGCCGACTCGCAAGGCGGTTCGCGAACAGACGTGACCGTCACGATTACCAGGGTGGGCAAGCGCAGGGTCAGAGTCACGTCGGACTATGAGAGGCTGGGCGAGGTGGAGGTGGAACTGTCGAAGGCAGGCAATGTGATTCAGAGCAGCGGCGGCGAGGCAACGCTGTCGCTCGATATGGATACGACCCCGCCGCGTTTAGCCTACAACCCGGGCGGAGTGGTCTACGCGGGACAGAAGCGGTAGAGAGTTGCTCTTAAACCGGAGAGTTTTGCGGCTAAACTTTTGGTTATTGACAATCAATAAACAGGTCTGGAAGTCGCACAGTTCAACTGCCGAAATCGTTCAGGCCGTCCATTCATCGCCCGGCATCAATAAAGCGTCCCTCATCTCTCCGTCCTGCATGAAGAATTCATACAGAGGGCGTCGCAGAGCTTCGATGCTTTGATCCGGATAATAAATCATCCCTCCGCCGGTCGGTATGCCGATGCCTTTAGCGACACCGTCTGACAGGCGAACGGCTCTTTTAAGTCTCACCCATTCCTGCTTCTCATCATGTGCATCTATGACGAAAGGAACCAGCTTGAACGTATCGAGCAATTCGTCGAGCGGCTGCCCTCCCTCGATCAATCCCCAGAGTCCAAGCTGGATAGCCCCTGCGGAAATCCCTATCAACATAGCTCCCTCATAATATCTTCTGATGATCAGCTCTTTGATACCCGTCTCAACAAATGCTTTCCACCCGACGGCGACATCTCCCCCGGCCAGCAGAATGATGTCAGCTTCATTCAGGTAAGCTTCATCTTCCGCCGAGAAGGAGGAACGGATCATCCTGCAATCACGAATCCCGATGCCTTCCATCGCCCCCTCGAAGATGAGATAGAATTCCGGAGCATCATTATTGGAAGCGCCGATGTAGGCAGCCCTCGGAGAATCATGCGCGAGGAACTGGCGGAGCGAATTAAGGAACAGCACTCCTTGATTTCTCAGGAACAAGAGCTGGCTATCTGCAAAGAAGTAGATCGGTTGGAGGGGCACGTTCATAACTGATACGGATGCAGTATTGCTCTCCTTCTGCTTTTCGTTTTACCGGCGCACGGCACCCGCCGGTCAAAGACAGTGACGACGAGACACCGCTCGCGAGCGGCAAAAGATTACATCATCGGCCTGAACGCCCGAACGAGAAAATCTTGCTCCGGCTTTTTTGCCCGTGCGGCAAAAAAATATTCTATCTACAAACACCGGTCTGGAGAAGATAGCCGGGACATGTCCGGCTGGTGTAATCGGAAAGTTTTGCAACACTACCCAAAATGAAAAGCGCCCCGTGAAGGGCGCTTCTCATGCCGGGTAGATTCCGCTGCCGATTGTGCTAACGCAACGGGCGCAGATTATAGACCGAGGCCAGAGTGTTCAATTCCATGCGCACACGAGACCAGAGGCGTTCCGTATTACCTCTCAAGCGTCGATTCCTGACCGCCCTGTTGATGTCCTCCGCCACGTTCAAGACGCCGGACACCTGCGACCTCGTATCCTGATAGCGATCCGTGCGGTCAAACTCCTGACGCAGGACATCGAGAGCGTTCTCCAGGTCGCGCGCCCGCTGGTTCAGGTTGTCTTCGCGCAGAGTGCCGTCCACGCGGCTGTTGTCCAGAGAGCGGTCAAAGGAACGCACGAACCGGTCGCTCTGGTTCTCCAGGCGACGGATGATCTGCTCGACCTGCGCCTTCTGATAACCTCTGCCCCGCGAGCGCCTGCTGTACTGCGCCTCCGCCGGAATTGACGCCAACGCCACCATCAAAAGGGCGATTGATGCCATGATAACTTTGGAAATGTTCTTTCTCATCTTTCTCTCCTTCTAAGTTTTAGGTTTTCAGGGAGAAAGCCGCACCGCCCGGCCATTCTATGAACGGCAACGCACGGGCGGCCAATTCGTATGACGCGGCGGAGGGGGCATCTGGTTGGAATTTATTACTTTTCGCGAGATTATCAATGAGCAACTATTTTAATGAGACGACGATCTTGCTCGCTCATCTTGTTAAGATATTTCGCGCGCCGATTCGCCACCGTGCGCCGCTGAAAGCTATGATTTCCAGAGGCTTCATACACGTCAACATCGCACGTAAACAGTCGTATATCCTGCTGCTGCTCGCGCTCGCGCTCGCCCTGTCGTCAGGCTGCCGCCGGGAACGGCATCAAACCATCATGCCCGCGCCCGTGACAGCGCCGCCCGCCATGATTGACCCCTGGCAGGAAGCGGCGCTCAAGGTCGAGGAGGATCGCGGCGAGCCGGTGGGGCGGCAGGCGAAGGTCGAAGTTCCCGCCCAGTTGAAGCACTACGAAGACCCGCGCCGTTTCTTAGGCATTCAGGTCGCAGAATGGCGCAAGCAGAAGCTGCAAACGCCGCACGACTTTGCCGACCTGATCTCGCTCGTCAGGCGAGGCGAGTTGGTCGAACTGCCCGCGCTCGGACAAAACTACATCCTGTACGGCGTCGGCTATAGCGCGACCGACGAACCTTTCACGCACTATGACAAGGCCGCAGGCAAGAGCGTGACGCTTTACGCCGACGATGCCGAACTTGAGCAGGAGCAAAGCCAGATCGCCGACTCGCTCAAGTTGCTCGAAGAGACCGTCGCCGGGCTGACGAGCGAACTAAAGGCCGCGCCTCGGGGCGACCGCGCGCTGCGCACACGGCTCCTGTCCGAAGTCTCCGAAAACGAGCGAGCCATGAAGGCTCTCAAAGAGAGAAAGAAGTTGCTCGACTCTTTTTACGGAAACGAAGACGCGCGCCGCCTGCTGGCCGCCGAATATGAAATTATCAGCACGCACGCGCGCGACTTCGGCGGACGCGCTTACGACCTGCAAGACGCCGCCGCGCGCAAAGCCTTCAAGGTGCGGCTCCTCAGCCACCTGCGCCCCGCCGCCCTGAAAGTGCTGGAGGAGATCGCCAAAACATACCGGGACAAGTTCGGGCGGCCTCTGGCCGTGACTTCTCTGGTGCGCCCCGACGAATACCAGCGGCAATTGCGCGCGACGAACGCAAACGCCACGCTCATCGAAGTGCCGCCGCACACCACAGGGCTGGCCTTTGATCTCTACTACCGCTACATGAACGCCGCAGAGCAGACTTTCATCATGTCCGAGTTGGGGCGCTTACAGGACGAAGGCCGGATCGAAGTGCTCAGGGAGAACCGCGACCACTATCACGTCTTCGCCTTCGCCGACGGACGACGGCCCGGCGAAGACCTCATCAAGCAAACACTGAACCGGGAAGCGACAGCACAAAAATCTTCCGCGCGAAAGGAAACAAGCAAGGAAAAGAAGAGCCCCGCGAAGTCCAAGACGGCGAAGAATCGTCGCCCTCGCCGCCCTCAAAGTTAAAAAACCTGCTGCCATCTGCGACGTTGCGCAATACCCTCCTTCGCTTTCGGTTATGACAACAATCTATATCAAATCGTATCAATTCATGCTTTTCCGTTGACAAGTGAAAGCATTTTGATTAATTTCCGCGCATGGACACGAACAGACCAAAAGACCTGATCACGACGCGCGAGGCGATCAAGCTACTCCACATCAGCCCCAGCACGATGTCTCGGCTCATCAAAGACGGCGTGCTGAATCACTACGCAGACCTCCTTGATAAGCGTGTGAAGCTCGTCAGTCGCGCCGAAGTTGAAGCACTTAAAGCGCAGAGCCGGAAGGCTGCATAGTCCCCTCCCCCTCCACAGGAGAGCCGGAAAAAATGAAGACGATAGCCATAGCCAATCAGAAGGGCGGCGTTGGAAAGACCGCAACGTCGGTTAATCTGGCGGCGTTTCTCGGCTTGAAGCATAAAACGCTTCTCGTAGACTTCGACCCGCAGGGACACTGCGCGCAAGCGTTCGCCCTCGACGCCAACCTGCTTTCGCCGACCATCTACGACGTGCTGTTCGGGCGCGTAGAGGTCACGGACGCGATCCGCTCGCTACGCGACCAGGCTTCCCTGCTCCCGGCCAACCGCGAGCTGGCGATGGGCGAAGTCGAACTCAGAAACGTCTACCGCCGCGAGGAGAAGCTGGCTCAGTCGCTTCAAGGTCTCGACTATGAATACGCCGTCATCGACTGCCCGCCGAATCTCGGACTCCTGACCGTCAACGCGCTGATGGCCGCCGACCACGTCGTCGTGCCCATCTCGGCTTCCCTTGCGCTCAAAGAAGCACTGGAACTGCTCGAAATGATGACGGGCTTGAGTCAGGCATTCTCCAAACGCTGGAACGTGCTTGCACTCCAAACCTTTTTCCGTCAAGGGGTTAAAGAACATGAAAGCCTCCGGCAAAGGCTGGAGGAGCAATTTGGTAATCATCTGCTCGACGCCAAAATCAACC